>NZ_NJER01000004.1 GCF_002753895.1 Halobacteriovorax sp. JY17
ATTGTGTCCTTTTCTCATGTCGACGTAGTCGTTGAAAATATAAATGGGATATTTAGGATCAAAAATCATGACTGGACAATAATGAAGGAGATGTTATCTGACTATCCGTGGCAGACGCCCAACTTACACTGTTAATGCACTAGGGTTAAGTCATAATCCGACTCCAAGCGAGCTTATTCAGTTACGTGCATCAGGTATTAATAGCATGATTCAACTTTCAAATGGAAAGATATTAGCCCCTATGGGGGGAGGGATAACTACAGCAGTAACAAGTTCAAAAGCCATGCAAGAGGCAATTCATGTCTTAAATTGTATAAATTTAGCAGAGACTGCAATTGATAATAACATTTCCAAAATTTATTCCTCGCTCTTATCGAATAGTAAATTAGATATTGAGTTAAGCCAGATTGATTTTAATTCTAGAATTGTATGTATAAAGAATAAAAAGAACTCTAAACAAGCTTGTATCAATTTTTAATGCATATTTAAAAGTTGTATAAATATTTTATTAATATTAAAATGATTTTGCTCTAGCGTTACACTAAAGAGTAGTGATTCAGTTTAAGGGCCGTGGCTATTTTGGCTACACACGACTAACGAAACTTAATGATTATAAGACGTTGGTTGTGTTACCGGCACCTCCACCAATCACAAGCAAGTATTTAAAATTAAAGGGAAACTTCGGTTTCCCTTTTTTGATTGTGGCAGGAATGTGGCAAAATTACAAACGCAGAAATGTTAGGGAGTATATAAAACAACTATGTCTTTCAGGTTTGGAAATTTTTCAATAAGAGTCTCTGGTGATGTCGTATGAATTTTAGTCAAAGTTAAGCTAAGTGCATCTAGATTTATTTTGCCTTTATTGAAGTGTGTTTCCATTTCAAAATTAGCAAAATTACTTTCAATATGAACAAATCGGTACTCATCTTCTTTCCAATACTTTTTACTTTTTTTAAAAACAATTTCATCAGTGATATGCTTGATTAGAATTTTTTCAAATTTTTCTTTTTTTTCTTTTATTGTAGAAAAAAAGTTATGATATTTCTTATCTAGCGGCCTACTTCTACTCGCATAGATAGGCTGATAAAATTTGTTACTGATATAGTTTAAAACATTCAGCTTCTTAGATGTGACATACTCTACATGACGAGAAGCTATATCTGACTTTTTATTAATATTAAACTCATACTCTAGGCAAATACCATTGTTGTTTGCAAATTCTAACCAGCAGTAGGCACTATTTTTTGATTTTGATAAACATAGAGTTCTGGTATTGTTAAAAAGATTTTCGTAAGCAGATTGAAAGTCTTTTTTCATCACATTTAAAATGTAGCTAAGACTGTTCCATGTCACTATATATTCTGATTTATCATTTACGTTTGAAATTTCTTTTAAAGTTGAAAAATATAATGCATCCTCAGATAATGAGTCAGACCAATATTCATTATCAAATGTGATATATTTGTATAGCATCATTTAATTATCCTTCTAAAAGTGTTCGTTTCGGTAAAGATATAAATAAAGTTTTTTAATTTTTTTAACTGTTAGGGAATTTATTCTTTGAAATATATTCTACTTCAGCTATTTTAAACCAATCGTTAACCATTGTTTTATGTCTTATTGATGTTTGTTTTTGACTTATATTCTGTGTTGAGGATTTTTGATCGAGATATGTTTGATAGTTTTCTAAGAGAAATATAATTTCTTTCTCTGTGAAGGTGGCTGTATTAACCTTTGATGCAATGGATTCTTTACTTTCGTCGGTAAAGAAGTAACTAACCGCTGTGAAAACCTCTATATATACAAGTTCTCGAAGTGATCTATGTCCCCATTGAAGCATAACTATACAGTCTATTGATAAAGCATTTAATTTAATTTCTTGTACATGTACATTGTCATCTAATAGATCATTGTAAAGATTATTCAGGTACTCCCACTTTTCTTTGAATTTATTCCTCTCTTTCCAGAACAGAGTTGAGAAAGCAGAAAAGTAAGCAAAATAAAAAGTGATAAAATGAATGTAATCTAACTTTTTAATTAGAGAATTTGAATTAGGAACCTCTCCACAGACAAGTAGCATTGTTAAGGTCGAAGAAATAATAATTATAATAGTAAAAAAACTTACTATATAAATAGAACGAAAGAAAATAATGTTTGAACTCGGATTATTTTTAAAATTACATGTATTTGCCCAACAGAAAGTGTCGAAAAAACTAGTGAAACTTCCTGCACTATCATTCTTTAAAACTATTCTTAATTTATCACTTAAATATTTATTAAATAAAAATGAATTGAGGATTCTAAATAGAATCATTCCAAGAATAAAAGGGGTCATTAGTTTTAGAGGTAGAACTATATTATCAAAAGGAATTATAGTATTCACCGTAGGGCATAGAAATAATATAATTGAAACAAGAATAAGTATTAATATTACCAATGTTTATTCCTTTTTATAAGTATATCAATTTTAATTTATCGGAATATTGCTTTAAAAATTAACCTTCTCTGCTAGGAGAAGGTTAGTTTTTAAATAAAACTTACAACCTCAGCCGCTTCTATCAAGAATTCTTTAGATTGGAGTTTTTCGTATCTTTCTGAATAATTACTTTCGCAATGAATGCGTTAGAATGGAAAAAATATCTATTCATATAAAAATATGATTATCAGTTATATAATATTCTCTGTAGATTAATCAAGGATACTTATGAATTTAAAGAAGATTTCTATTTTTACTTTTTTTGCTATTATAACATCGTGTGGCCTGATCAAAAAAACTACAGTAAAGCAGCATTCACTTGAGGAGTTTATACACTTATCTTCTGCTCATCGTTGTCAAGAAGTTACAACGGAAAAAAAAATGATTTCTGTGCTGACATCTACAAAAAGAAAAGAAATTATTCCATACTTCAAAAAAGCAGAAAAGCTTGGAGCAAATTATTTTATCCAGAATGCTAAGAATAAGAGAAATAGAATTGATTTGAGTACTTATAAATGTAATTTTGAAAATAAAGAGTTAGTTGCTGGAGCAGATTCTGTTTATCTTTTTAGTAGTGACCATATTATTGTAAATTGTAAAATAGTTAAATCTATAAGCGATTCTTTTTATCATGATGATTATAAATACATACACAACCACTATCGTAATTTAGGAGTTAAGAGTGGAGGGAATGTTATAAATCTTGAGAGTACAGCTTCTGGGAAGTTTGTTTTAGGCATATATAGTTGTAACCCAAAAAGTCTTGCTCAGTCCAAAATCGATATTAGAAAAGAATATAGAGAAAAAGAGGCAAACTGGCTTAAGTTTCGAGAGAATGAAATCAATCATGTTAATAGTCTAAATGTTACTTCTGCATTGAGGGATATTTCTTATAGCATTAATAAGCTGAACTATAACGGGTATTGAGTAGGTGCATTTTGTTTATATGTTGATTTTATTAAAGTGAAGGTTGACCGAAAGTTGTTTAGTTATATTAATAATTACTTTACAGGTGTGAATGAGATATCAGTCTCTTATGAGCTAAGTCTCAGTTAGAGAGTGGTAATAGTTGACAGAAATTGTATAAAATGTTGTAAAAAGTGCAATATTGCACTATTCTGACCAGAATGGATATAATATGAATGAAGCTTATGGCTGGTTATTTGCAAAATGGCTTCCCTCACACGGTGCAGAGAAGATAGTCTGTCAGGATAGTATTACTATGCTTATAGATTATTTTAAAAAAGTTGGAGGTTATGAGTGTAGCCCTAATATTAAGCTTTTGAACTCTCTGGATACCTTGTTTGATTTGATGAAGTTTAGCTTAAGTGAAGAGGAGTTAATTGAAAAGGCAGGGGTGCAGTTGAATGAACATAGACAACTTTGGGAAACGCATTTAGATCAGTCTCATAATAAGGTGTTTGAAATGCCTCTTGTGATGAATGAAAGTGAACAAGAAGCTCGGTATTTTAAAGTAATAATTGCTTTAAAACTACTCACTGTTGAAGAGCTAGAGTCTATGGAAGAAATAAGTGTAAGTTTTCATGAGCTTAGAAAAGAAAAATGAGAATAAAGATGGGAGAGGAATTATGAAATGCCCAATATGTAATAGTGGAAAGATAGTAAGTCAAAAAGAGTCATTTACTACACCTTATAAAGCTAGTAATGGAGATGATCTTGTTGTGCCAAATGTTTTAGTTCAGTCATGTAAAGATTGTGAGGAAACTTGGATTGAAGCTGCGGAAAGCAAGAGAGTTGGAAAGTGGATTGCAAAAGAAAGGTTTACTCCATTATCAAGAGAAGAAATAAAAAGATTAAGAGAGTCGCTCCCTGTAGGGACTAAGACCGAGTTGGCTGAGTTGTTATGCCTAAATGAGAAGGCCTTCGTTAAGTGGGAGAAGGGCTATAATGAGCCGAATAAGGCAAATGATTTATTACTAAGGCTTATTGCAAGAAGTAGGGACAATTTTGACTTTGTAAAAAGTCTTCATAAGAAAAATTTTAAATTTGATGCTAGTGACTACTTTTGGTTACAGGTGAATGAAGAGGAGAGTGATATCTCTAGCGCTGATTATTTATCATATAGTTACAGTAGTGTTGAGGGAACATTTTTGTCTGTAGACTCTCGCGTGCAAGTCGACTCTGTATATGATGACTATTCTGTTGAATCTAGTGAGTCTGACTTTAAGCAACCGAAGGCTGCATAATGAGTGAAGCTGTTATAGGTTATAAATTGAATGATATTCTTTTTTCGAGAATTGTTGGTCATTTTGAGAACTATGAGCCTGTAAAATTTAAAATTAGTTATTTCATTTCAGCTGAAATAGAGTCAGATGATTGTATCTCATTAAAAATGGGAATACAGTTGGCTCCTGAAGATTTTTCTCCAGGTTCTAAGGTTTCTCAGATGATTCTTGTTGAGTGTATTGGAGTCTTTAAAACTAAAGGTGGAGAAATTCCTAAGATGAGTTTTGTTGAGGAATTTAATTTAGCACCAAATATGTTAGCAACTCTTTATCCTTTTTTAAGAGAAAAGGTTCACTATTTATTTTCCGCGAATAGGGTAAATTACTTTTTAGATTCATTTAATATTATTAACTTTCTTAATAATAATAAAGAAAAATTTAAAGTAGAAGATAAGAGAAAGTAGAAGTAGTCGATTTAAAATATGGCGGGTCGCTACTTTTTAAGGACCCGTCACTACATAACTATTTTTATCTTGAATGAGGGGGCAACTTTGTGGCAGGGGTCTTTGAGCTAGTACTTTTTTACCCCTGTTAATTCACCTTACATACTCCACCACGTCTTTTGTGGCAGAAATGTGGCAAGACGCAAAATTACTCCCTAATTTCAAATATTGTGGACAATAGCTAGCAACAAACCCAAGTTTGTTAAGTTAATAAAAGTATTATGTTTTATTGTATTTTATGTATGTGTACTTACATCTGGTGGAGTTGGTAGAAATAGCACCTCCGCCGTCCCGCCACCTCCACCATGCATAACAGCATGGTGGGGTACACCACCCACTAGTAGAAAATCTTTTTAATTGCGGGCCCTTAGAAACAATCTATAAAATTTTTGATATTTGGTAACTCATTGGAACTAAGTGGAAATCAGTGCTCGTGAATATTTTTGTAATTGATGGGTGTAATAAGCTGATTCGCTGATTACAAACTTAGGCTTTTCTTTCCCATCGATTTTTTTCAGAAATTTTTCCTGATTTTATATACTCTTCGTAGTCGTCTACCATATTGGAAAGAAATGAAGACTATGCAATATTATATGAGAATGGCTGGGGTAGATATTATGGGTATTACAGATGAATTACTCCTTCATAATCCCTATGAAAGTAGAGGAGAGATACTAAACTCTAGCTAAAAGGTCGGATAAAGAGATTCAAGATATTCTTTTAACTAGTAGTCATTGCTTGTCATAAGGCATAATCACTGTCACAATTTTAACTGCTTACAACCTCAAATTATGTGGAGTCGAGTTGATGGAACAACCGGAAAGATGGCTGTCAGTGATGGAAATCGCTGAGCATCTAGGCATTTCTAAAGAGACCGTTTACCGCTGGCTTGATAAGGGAAAGATTCCTTCAAACAAAGTCGGCAAACAATGGAAATTCAAAATTAGTGAAGTAGATGAATGGGTCAAGTCCGGTGGGGCTGTAGATAATAACGATTAGTCGAATAGGGAAAATATATGGCAATTAAGAAGAGTGATTTATATCAAAGGATTTGGGCAAGTTGTGATGCTCTAAGAGGTGGAATGGATGCTAGTCAATATAAAGACTATGTCCTAACGATGTTATTCATTAAGTATGTTTCTGATAAAGCTAAAGGAGATAAGTTTCCTGAGATTAAGGTGCCTAAAGGTGCAAGCTTTGATGACATGCTAGAGTTTAGAAATAAGTCAGACATTGGCGACCTAATAAATAAGAAAGTTATTGGGAAAATAGATAAAGAAAATGAGTTAGGTGGTATTTTAATTAAAGTTGATTTTAACAATCCTGAGTTACTTGGAACAGGCAAGGAGATGGTTGATAGACTGACTGAGCTTGTTAATATCTTCCATAGTGATGACTTAGACTTTTCAAAAAATAAAGCTGATGGTGATGATGTATTAGGTGATGCTTATGAATACCTAATGAAGCACTTTGCCACACAGAGTGGTAAGAGTAAGGGGCAGTTCTATACACCTTCAGAAGTCAGTAGAATTCTTGCAAAAGTAATTGGTGTCACACCTAAAAATGTTAAGGCCAATACAACTGTATATGACCCGACATGTGGTTCTGGTTCTCTTCTTTTAAAAGTAGCAGCTGAAACCAATAATAAAGTAACTTTGTACGGGCAAGAAAAGGATGTTTCTACAGCTGGTCTGGCAAAGATGAATATGGTTCTCCATCAAAATGCAGTGGCTCTAAAAAACATTATGTATGGAAACACTCTTTCAGACCCAAAACATAAAACTAATGGAGAGTTAACACAATTCGACTATGTTGTGGCCAATCCTCCTTTTTCAGATAAAGTTTGGTCAACAGGTTTAACTCCAAGTTCTGATGAGCATGGAAGATTTCAAGACTTTGGTTGTCCTCCAGATAAGAATGGAGATTATGCTTATCTTCTTCATATCCTTCGTTCCTTAAAATCAAAAGGTAAGGGAGCCGTTATTCTTCCTCATGGAGTCTTATTTAGAGGTAATGCGGAAGAAGATATAAGAGAGAACCTTGTTAAAAGAGGCTATATAAAGGCCATTATTGGTCTTCCAGCAAACCTTTTCTTTGGAACTGGTATTCCCGCTTGTATCATCGTTTTAGATAAAGAAGATGCAGACAAGCGTGAAGGTATCTTTATGATTGATGCCGGAAAGGGATTTGTTAAGGACGGTAACAAGAATAAGCTTCAAGAAAAAGACATTCATAAGATTGTTGATGCCTATCAGAAGAAAGAAGATATTCCAGGTTTCTCTAGATTCGTAGAAAACAAAGAAATTGAAGAGAATGAGTATAACTTAAATATACCTAGGTTTATTGAATCAACTGATGAGGAAATTAAGCAGGATATTGAAGCACACCTTCTTGGAGGTATTCCTACTCGTGATGTTAATCAGTTCGAAGACTTCTGGAAGGAATGTCCTGGTATCAAGAAAGAACTCTTTGCGAAGTCAGCAAGGGAAGGCTATTACGATTTAAAAATTGATAAGAATCAGATTAGACAAACGATTTTTGAACATATTGAATTTAAAGAGTTTTCATCCAAATCTCATGCTTCTTTTGAAAAATGGATTGAGCAGTCTAAGAAAAAGCTTGAGAAGTTTAAAGAGGGAGAGCACCCAAAAGAGTTAATCTTCGAAATCTCAGAGGAGTTGCTTGAAGCATTTCCTAAAGAAGGTTTGATTAATAAATACAACGTGTATCAAAGCCTGATGACCTATTGGGAAGAAGAAATGCAAGATGATGTTTATGCAATTTCAGCAGATTCATGGAAGGTGGCCCAGGAGTTTAAAAGATTAAAAACAGATAAAGGAAAAGAGAAGAAAGGTATTGATGGTATTGAAGGAATAATAATTCCGCCAATGTTGCTGGCCAAAGTTAAGCTTGGCGATTTAGTTAGCCAAGTTGATGAAAAATCGGAGGAACTTGAAAAGCTTAATCAAGAAATGCTTGAAGTCATCTCTGAAAACTCAGGGGATGAAGCAATTTTCGATGATATTGATGAAGGAAAAGTTCCGGGAGCAAAGTATTTCAAGTCTAAGCTTGATGAAGTGAAGCTCATTGTATTCTCAACACTATTTAAAGATAAATCTAATAAACTAGAAGCAATCAAAAATGAGAAACAAGAATTGTTAGATGAGATTGTTGAACTAGACTCGAATGATGCGAATGGAGAAGGCTACCTTGATGACAAGGTTAGAAATAAGAAAGGTGTTCTCTCTATTTCAAGTGTCGGAAAGCTTGTTAAGTCTGAGTATGAAGTTACAGGCAAGGCCCAATTAGATGGTAGTTGGGTAAAAAGCAAGAAGGATAAGCTATTCTATTCACTAATTACTAAGAATAATGAAATTAAGGATTTAGACAAAGAGTTTAAAGCAATTGTAAGTGAAATGAGTGAATCATTCACTAAGATGAGTGACGTTTCAGGTGAAGAAGTTGATAACTTGAAGATAGTTGAAGATTTGTGCTCTGAGAAATCTCGCTATGATGAACTTAAGAAAGAAAAAGATGGGCTAGAAAATACACTCGAAACTAGAATTCAAGAAGAATATCCCAAGCTTTCAGAGAGAGACATTAAGCTTATTGTTATCGAAAAGAAATGGTTAGAGTTTTTATCTGAGCAATTCGAAGGTGAAATTGAAAAAGTTAGTTATGAGCTAGATGAAGGTATTCAGTCTTTAGTTGAGAGGTATGAATCAACTTTGCCAAGCTTGCTTGAATCAGTAGGTAGTCTTGAAAAGTCTGTTTTTTCGGATTTAGAATCTATGGGGTTTTCATGGAAATAGCCAATAATTGGAAGGAGCTTACATTATCTTCAGTTGCTACATTAAAAGCTAGGATTGGTTGGCAAGCACTCAGGAAAGATGAATATTTAAGAAGAGGAGAATTTACCTTAGTTACTGGCACAGATTTCAAGGATGGATTTGTAAATTGGAAAAGTTGCTCTTATGTTGATAAGGCTAGATTCTCTATGGATAAGAATATTCAGCTGAAAGAGAATGATGTTCTTGTTACAAAAGATGGTACGATAGGTAAGGTTGCAATTGTTAGAGGAATAAACAAACCTGCGACATTAAATAGTGGTGTTTTCGTAATCAGGTCCACTTCAAAAGATTTGTCACAGGAGTATTTGTATTTAATATTTAAAAGTCCATACTTCAAATCATACCTTAGCCGTATTACAGCTGGCTCAACAATTACACATTTATATCAAAAAGATTTTGTGTACTTTAACTTTCCAGTCCCTGACATCCATGAGCAAAAACGATTTGTTTCGGTGTTTAGCAATATTGATAATTTGATACATAAAACGACTAAAATCTTAGAAAAAAAGAAAAACATCAAACAAGGTCTAATGCAGGAACTCTTAACTGGAAAAAGACGTCTTCCTGAGTTTACTAAAAATTGGGATGGGAAATATAAGAAGACTGATGTGGGTAATATCCCAATCGATTGGGATATAAATTGTCTCAAGAGTTTCTGTACATTCTTTAACGGCCAGGCCCATGAGAAGTTTATAGATAAAATGGGTAAATACAAACTTATAAATTCAAAGTTTATATCAACAGAGGGTGGTGTTTATAAAAATACGAATACTTGTATTCAGCCATTAAGTAAAGGTGATGTCGTAATTGTGATGAGTGATATACCGAATGGGAAAGCACTTGCTAAAACTTTCTTTGTTGAAAGTGATGAGAAGTACACTTTGAACCAGCGAATTGGTGGAATACGGGCTCGCGGTTGTTTTGATAAGTTTTTGTATTATATCTTAAATAGAAATAGTTATTATTTATCTTTCGATAGCGGAACTGGCCAAACAAATTTAAGAAAGGAAAATGTTCTAGAATGTCCTATTGTCTTGCCAGAAAAAATTGAAGAGCAAAAAGCAATTTGTGCAGTTCTAGATGAAGCCAATTTGGAGATAGCTACATTGTCAAAAAAACTTGGGAAATATAAAAAAATCAAAGATGGAATGATGCAAACACTCCTTACTGGAGAGATAAGGTTAGTATAATCATGGAAGAAACAAAAGACATTGGAGAGTTGGAAAGAGAAACTCAGGATAGAGTTGTTAAGCTTTTTAAGAATGAGCTTGATTTTGAGTATCTTGGTGACTGGCAAGATAGACCTAATAATAGCAATATTGAAGAAGAATACCTTCGTAAATACCTAGAATCTACTGGTGAATATTCAGAGAACTTAATTAAGAGAACTATTGATAAGCTCAAGAAGCTGGCTGAAGTTCATGGTGATGATTTATATGAAGTAAATAAAGCCTTTCATCAACTTCTTACTCATGGTGTGGATATAAAAGAAGATGCCAGTAGTCCATCTGAGAAAGTTCACATTATTAATTGGAATGAGCCCCTTACAAACCATTTTGCTATTGCAGAAGAAGTTACTCTCATTGAAGCAGAGAATAAGAGACCAGATATCGTTTTATATGTAAATGGTATCGCATTAGGTGTTTTGGAACTTAAAAGAGGATGTGTATCAATTGATGAGGGAGTGAGGCAAAGTATTACCAATCAAGATGGTAAGTTTATCAAATCTTTCTTTTCTACGATTCAATTCATCTTTGCGGGAAATAATTCAGAAGGTCTGAAGTATGGTGCTATTGGAACTCCTGAGAAGTATTATCTGAGCTGGAAAGAAGATATTGATGATGTATCAAGACTTAGACTTGATAAGTATCTACTTAAGATGTGTAACAAAGAACGATTCCTCGAGTTCATTAGAGATTTTGCTTTGTTTGATGGAGGAACAAAGAAACTTCCTAGACCTCACCAGTATTTTGGTGTTAAGGCAGCTCAAGAGAATGTTAGAGAGCAAGAAGGTGGGGTTATTTGGCACACCCAAGGAAGTGGTAAATCCATTACCATGGTTCTCCTTGCCAAGTGGATATTAAGGAATAATCACAATGCTAGAGTTCTTGTCATAACAGATAGAACTGAGCTTGATGAGCAGATTGAGAAAGTTTTCAAAAGGGCCGGTGAAAAGAAGATATATAAAACCTCTAGTGGAAAAGACTTAATGCACCAGCTATCCCAGCCAAGTCCATCCTTATTATGTTCTCTAGTACATAAATTTGGAACTTCAAAAGGTGAGAAGAAAAAAGAGAAAGAATATTACGATAAATTCATTGAAGAATTAAAGAAAAACCCTCCGAAAGTACAGGGAGATGTATTTGTCTTTGTTGATGAATGCCATAGAACTCAAAGTGGCCGCCTGAATGATGTAATGAAGGCCATTCTTGGGGATGCAACCTTTATTGGCTTCACAGGTACTCCATTACTGAAACAAAATAAAGCCACTACAAAAAGTATCTTTGGTGATTATATACATACTTATAAGTTTGACGAGGCAGTAGAGGATAAGATTGTCTTAGACCTTTGTTATGAAGCTAGGGATGTTGACCAAGAAATATATGCTAAGGATAAAGTTGATAAGTATTTTGAAGTTAAAACAAAGAACTTAAACAACTATCAAAGAAGTCTTTTGAAGCAAAAATGGGCAACTATGCAAAGGCTTCACAGTTCCCGTTCACGCCATGAGAAAATTGTTAAAGACATTGTGTTTGATTTTGATGTTAAGCAACGCTTAAGCTCAGGGCGTGGAAATGCAATGCTTGTTGCTAGTAGTATCTATGAGGCTACAAAGTATTATGATGAGTTTGAGAAAACGCCACTAAAAGGTAAATGTGCCGTAATTACTTCTTATCAACCAAGTAAGAAAGACTTAAAGAATGAAGATACTGGAGCAAATACAGAAACAGAGAAAACATATCTATTTAATAAGTACACTGAGATTCTAGATGGTAAGAAGACCAGTAAGTATGAAAGTGAGATGAAAGAGAAGTTCATTGAAAAACCAAGTGAAATGAGGCTTCTTATTGTCGTAGATAAACTTCTTACTGGATTTGATGCACCATCTTGCTCTTATCTATATATTGATAAATCAATGCAAGACCATGGGCTATTTCAAGCAATTTGTCGTGTAAATAGACTTGATACTGATGATAAAGACTATGGTTTTATCGTAGACTTTAGAGACCTATTTAATAGCGTTAAAGGTGCGATTAAGGTTTATACTTCTGAAGTCGATGAAGAATGTGGTGATGGGCCTTCTATTCATGAAAGACTTGAGAAGGCCAAGAAACGATTAGATGAGGCTCTTGAGAAAGCAAAGCTTCTCTGTGAAGGTGTCGAGCCTCCCAAAAGTGCTCTTGAGTACCAATTATACTTTTGTGGTAATCCTGACGACCCTAAAGAACTTAAGGCAACAGAAGTCAGAAGGATATATCTATATAAAGCAGTAACGGCACTCACAAGAGCATATAGTTCAATTTCGGGTGAGTTATTAGATGCTGGTTACTCAATAGAAGAAATTAAAGAGATTGAAGATGATGTTAATTTCTTCTTAAAACTCAAAAACGAAATTAAGAGAGCAAGTGGTGAGACTCTTGACTTGAAGAGTTATGAAGCTGATATGAGGCATCTGATGGATAACTATATCGAGGCTAAGGAGCCAGAAGTTATATCTCCTTTCAGTGATATGTCTCTTTTGACTCTAATTAAGAAATTAGGGATTAAGGAAGCATTGGAGCAATATGGTGAAAAGCGAGCGAATGCAGCTTCTACAGTTCTAAGGAATGTAAGAAAGAAACTAGTCGATGATATGGCTTTGGACCAGTCTTTCTATGAAAAGATGTCTAAAATTCTTGATGAGCTAGTTCAAAAACGAAAAGAAGATGCAATTACTTATGAAGCTTATTTACAAAAACTAGCAGATATTGCAAGTACTGTTGAAGATGGCCGTGAGGACGATGTTCCAAGTGAAATAAAGTCTAAAGGACAAGTTGCCCTATATAACAATCTAAATAATGACGTAGAACTTGCACTTAAAATTGATTCAACTGTGAAATCAACAGCTCCTCATAAATGGAGGGGAAATGTTGCAGCTGAGCAAAAAGTAATGAAGGCCATCTGGGAAGTTGTCCAAGATGATGAATTGCTTGAAAAGGTTTTCGGGATTATTAAAGCAAATGAAGAGTATTAATGAGTGAAATTATCAAGCTTGGAGAAATTGAAGTCCAAGTAACATTTAAAAAGATTAAGAATATCCATCTAAGTGTTATGCCACCCAATGGAGATGTAACAGTATCTGCTCCAGAGAGAATAGATTTAGATATGATTAGAATGTACTGCATCTCAAGGCTAGGGTGGATAAAGAAAGAGAGAAAACCTTTTTTAGAGCAAGAAAGAGAGACTCCAAGAGAATTTATCTACAATGAATCTCATTATCTTTTTGGTAGAAGATATAAGCTTGATATTATTGAGGCGTATTCTGATGTTCCGTATATCGTTAAACATAGCCAAATTGTTTTATATGTAAAGAAGAACTCTACTCTTGAAGACAGACAGAAGGTCATGGAGGCTTGTTATCGTATTGAACTAAAAAGAGTTCTCGATGAGCTTGTTGATAAATGGAAGTCTATCATTGGTGTGGAATTACATGAGTACAAGATTAAGAAAATGAGTACAAAGTGGGGGTCTTGTAATCAGAAAGATAAAAGACTTTGGTTTAGCTTAGAGTTGGCCAAGAAGCCTGTAGAGTGTGTTGAGTATGTTGTGGCTCATGAGTTGATTCATCTAATTGAAAGAAGTCATAATAATAGGTTTTTTGAACTATTAGATAAACACTTTCCAAGATGGGCCAAGTATAAAGATGAATTGAATGAACTACCACTTGGTAATTTATAAGGAATATATATGAGCGATAAAAGATATTTTAGAGTTATGCTCGGAAGAGGAAGTGCCTTTTCTGAACTTTGCTATAAAGAGAACTTCATAGGAACCGATTTTGGAATTGAGCAAGACCTAAAAAATGAACTTCCTGAAAATTGGAGAGATTTTAACAAAAAGTATATTCCCGTATTTATGAAAAATAGGCCAGATAAGTCTAAAGTAGCAGCAGGCTTAGCTTGTGGTGCTCTTTGGACAGTTTCAAAAGGTATAAGTGAAGGAGATATTGTTCTTTCACCTAAAGGTGATGGCCAATACCTTGTAGGTGAAGTTATTGGAGAATATTTCTGGAAGGAAAATGAGGAATTACCTCATAGAAGAAATATAAAGTGGTACCCAGAGACAATCTCACGGTCTGATATGAGTCAAGAACTTAAGAATTCGTCTGGTTCAATTAGTACAACATGTAACCTAACAAAGTATCAGGTTGAACTTGAACAGTTATTAAAGGGAAATAGCCCCGCAAAGATAATAACAACAGATGAAACGATTGAAGACCCGACTACCTTTGTTATGGAGAAACACTTAGAGGACTTCCTTGTTCGAAATTGGTCTCAAACTGAGTTAGGTAAAGATTATGATATTTTTGAAGAAGAAGGGGAGTTAATAGGGCAACAACTCCAAACAGATACTGGACCTTTAGATATACTAGCTATCAGTAAAGACAAGAAAGAACTTCTCGTAATTGAACTTAAAAAAGGCCGTGCTAGTGATTCAGTAGTTGGTCAAGTCCAGAGATATATGGGTTATGTAATGGAAGAATTGGCAGATGAGGGACAATCAGTGAGAGGTATTATCATTGCACTAGATGACGACCTTAGGATTAAGAGAGCGTTGTCAGTAACAAATAATATAGAGTTTTATCGGTACCAGGTAAGCTTTAACCTACAGAAGTCAGAATAAGGAATACTTATGCCTACAATCCCAAAAAATGAAGCACATGAACAATTAAAGAAACATTTAGAAGAAGTGTTTGAGAACTTTAAAATATTTTTGGAAACAGCTCCTTTGTATAAAAAAGTTAAAACTCATGTACCTGCTAGTTTTAATAATTTCAATTTTAAGCCATTACAGCTAATTTGTAAGGATTGTGGTAAAGAGACGACTCATACTTATCAACAAGACTTATCTCAAGTTACTTTAACTCCTCGAGTAAAAACGAGAGGGGGAGGAACGCAATCAAATATCAAAGAAACAGAGGGACAAACTCTAAAGTTTACATATAAGTGCCAACTTTGTTCTAACGACTTTTATCACTTTCAAATATCTTTCGATAATAAAGTTATGTATAAGTCAGGGCAAGAGCCTGGTTTAGGCATTAATCTTTCAAAAGGGATAGAAGATAAATTGGGAGTTGAGTTATCATCATTGTATAAAAAAGGAAAAATGTGCGAAGCGAACGGACTAGGAATCGCATCTATGGCTTATTATCGTAGAGTTGTAGAAGATAAGGTTAAGGACTTGTTAGAGGAAATTAAAGACTATGTACCTGAAGAACAAAAAGAGGAATATATAAAAGAGATTGAGTCAGTAAAGAGTCTTCATAACTTTGATGAAAAGGCTGATACTATATATGAGGCAATGCCCACGATTTTAAAACCTGAAGGAGAAAACCTTTTAAAACTATTATTTAGTACAGTAAGTGAAAACCTTCATTCAAAGACAGATGATGAGTGCTTAGACATAGCTGAAGAGGCTAGCTCATTACTAGAAATTGTAATTGAAAAATTAAATTATGAAGCAAAAACGAAAGATGCTCTTGGTAAAATTAAAAGAAACATAGATAAAAGAAGGAAATGAAAAAAATGTAGTACTTTGTAGTGTGCTGCACTTCTGAATATGAATTAAATCAAATAGATAAGCTACCCTTCACCACCTCCACCAAATGATTACTAAAAAAGCTCCCTTTGAGGAGCTTTTTTTATTCCAGTAAAATTAAACAGTTATCAAGAGAGTTTCTTCTCGGTCATCTTCTTTATCACTCTAAATCACATGAAATCACGGCAGTCGTAGTTACTTTGTAATGACCAAAGTAGTGAGCTACGTAGAGAAGTCTCGTTGAAACAAGGAGAGTATGATACTTATTCAAGGCTTTTTTTTAATTTAACCTTCTTATGCTGCATGAAGGTTCTCTACTAAGTCTTGGTAGTAATAGTCAAATAAGCTACCAACTTGATCAACGCATACTTTTCCATCATTAAGTCTTTTGTAGAAGTCAGACTGTAGTATTAGTTTTGTGTTTTCTTCTCGCAGCATCGGAGCATTTTCATCACTCACAAGACCTAATGATATTAATTTCTCATCCCTGGAGTCATCTTCGTATAATCTATTAAATGCTTTCATCGTATGTGTTGTGAAGAGCTCGCTGAAGCTTTTATGTGCCCAAAGGTCCACATGTAGAAGGTCTATACAGAGACTTACCGATCGAAGCTCAATACTATTTCTGCTCACTTTATCATTTGATATATCTTTAATTATATCATTATAGCTATCTAGGCATCCTTTATATTGGCTACCTTTTCTAGTGTATAATTGCCATGACATTAATCCAATGAATCCAACGATACCCGTCATAAGAGCTAGTAGTCTCGCAGCTTTAGTCTCAATGATTTCTTTTTTGATACGTATTGTATTTATTCTAGTATTAATACTTGTTGCTATTGATCGATTTACATTACTCTTATTTTCCTTGACTAAGACTATTTCTGTATTGAGTTTACTGTTATCAAATACTGAAACATATTCTGCCTTAAGCTCTTCCCCCAAGTAGTCTAGATTTTCATATCCACCAAAGAATAGACTAAAATTTAGTAAACAGAAAAGAACGGAGTGTGTAATGATTGCATAAGATGTTCTGAAAAAAATAATATCCCACTTTGGATGATTTCTAAAAGTTGAAAGCTTCATGAAAAAAGTTTTATTGATAAAATGGTTTACTGTTTTTACAAATGAATGAGTTATTTTATAAGTGGATTTAATGTGATAACGATTTGTAAAATATCTGAAAATGAACTCGATAAGGCCTGTCATAAGGTATAGTGATGCCAGTCCAGTTAAAGAGAATGGATATGGGTTATTTTGATTTAGGTTTCCTCGATATAGGTCGTATCCAAGCTTGGTGATAAGAAAGACTGGAATAGTTAAGTAAACTAGCCCAAAAATGAATTCATACTTCTTAGTTCTAAGTAGGACAGGAGAGTGAATGCATCCAATCATTCTTTGCCCATTTGATTTAATTTCAAATTTATAATCACCCACGACATTTTCCTTTGTTATGTATATTGAAGAATTATAAAGGAAGAACTAGATATGTTTTAAACGGTTTAGATAACTTATTGGAATCTACATATATAATGTTTTTATATTAAGAAACCTTGATTAACTGCTGCCCAATATTATAGGTATTTAAGTGATTTGTTTTTAACCTATATAGTTCAGGAATGTTAAACAAACCTCTTTATCTAAAAAGTCCGAATGGTATTTTTAGAAAATATTCAAAAAATCTAGATTTAGATTTTAAAATAAAGATAAATGATTCGAAAAATATTTTTCAAGATACCGAGCAGATGGAATGAGAACTTAACTTCTTTAATACTATTTTTTTTCTTTTGATATTGAAAGGATCTTATCACTCTTTTTAGAGTTACAGCTCTTGCAAGATGGGAGCATATTCCAGAACTCATCTCTTTTAGCATATTTCCAAGGGTAGACGTGATCAATTGTATTCGCTTCTTTTTCACAGTAGCTACACTTCTTAATTCCTAAATCTTCTTTGTATATCTTTAAGAACTTATTAAGCGGTCCTCTCTCATTCTTTGCTTCTTCAAGATACTTAATTCCTTTTGAAAGTTAAATACTGCTAAATCATGCCCTAGAGGGGCGACTTGTTGTAAGGAGAGACTTTGGAAAACAGTCGGTTAGTAGGCTTCTCGATCTTGCTTAATGTAAATAATTTAGACTAAGTGATAATTTAGTTAAAAATTCTTTATTTATGATATTTGCTATTTATAAATTATATAAAGGTGAACGATGAATAAACTCATATGCTCAATACTTATTTACTCTATTGCAAATCTTTCAGTACTTTCATGTGGTGTAAATGAAGTGGAAATATTTGAAAGCAATTCTCAGGAATCGATCGGTAATAGTGTTATTTCAATGAATGAATTCTTTAGAATAACGAGTATTGCTGAAGAATTATTTGTCGAAAAGGCTAAGGCCCATCAAATAGATTTAAGCCTTGATACCTATTGGGATAAGCCCATCGTGAATGCTCATACTTTAGTTCTTGGAAGTAGTGTGACGATCAGTATTTATGGTGGATTAGTTAATTTAACATCTCTAAGTTCAAGAGGGTTTGCAGTGGCACTTTGTCACGAGTTAGGACATGCTCTTGGTGGAGCTCCTTACTTTGGAGACTTTAATAATACTGTTGAAGGTGGAGCCGATTATTATAGCTCAAATGATTGTCTAAAAGAGCTACTTCCTGCATTACAATTACCTACTTTGCAGAATGTCTCCGAAGAGGTTTCTATGATTTGTTCGCAGGATAAGGACCGAGACACTTGCGAAGGAGTTTTAACGGGAGGACTTGATCTAATGAATGTACTATCTTCTCTCTTATCAAATGAAAGTATCGCTTTGAGCTATAAGACTCCTGACTTATCAGTCTCGGAGTCTACACTAAGGTCATATCCAAGCTACCAATGTCGAGTTGATACATTGCTTAGAGGGTATTTCAATATCTCTAAACCGGCCTGTTGGTTTAATAAGAACGATCTTTCAAATGAAAGAGATAATAGTGGTGTTATAAGCATATAGTTTGTATTTTGAAATGAGGGGAAACCCCTCATTGTAATAGCTCGCCAATACGATGAATAAAGAGGTTCATAATTGACCAGCTTTCTTTTTGCAACTCAAAATAGCGCTCGTATTTGTAGTCCGGTTCGTCCTTAAGGAGTTCAACTCCCATTTCATCATGTCCTTCATCGGCATGCATATGGGAGTGGATATGCTCACTCTTTTTTTGCAGAATATTTGCAAAGTGTGAGTAGAATATATGGGCGCATTTCTCAAGAACCATTTGTACCATGATGATGCGCTCACTATTGTCTAGAAGGTAATTTCTTTGCACAAACCAAGCACAACTTGATTCTAGAATAGGGTCCCAGATTTTTTCTCGCTTACGTTCCTTGGCAAGGCTTTTGTCATGGCCGAGTTCTTCAAGAAAATGTTCCATAAAGACTTTCCCATGAGCTTTTGAATCACAAAGTCCTACTCTCAGGTACATCAACCTTTGAAAATGATCGCTCATTACTTGTAGGCAATCGAGTAGGATGTTTTGCTTTTCAATCGAGTCGATATTCATTTTAAATGTGTGATTATTACTAAAGAAATCTTCTGCAATCTGATTATTTCTTTGAATAAGTTGATCAAACTTACTTAGAAACTTTACTCTAGGCGATTCTTGACTTTCATAAAGTCCAGTAGGATTAAACTGTACTGATAGTGCCCAGAATGATTGATCAGCTTCTGTTTTAAAGCCATGATTAGCACTTTCAGGAACAAAGACAATATCACCTTTTTTTAGAGGGAAATCCTTATCAGCAGCAAAACTACCTTCTCCTTCAGTAAGAATAATCATACTATCTTCTTGATGACGATGAGGCGCAAGACTTTGACCATTTTCAAGTTTAACCCAAGCGCAAGAGAAGTTGCTTGGAAATAATTTGCTTAAAAGATTATTACTAGAGAAGTTTTTTAAAGTTCCAAGGTCATGGCGAATGCCGTTCACTACCGCCTCATGAATGCTAGGAAGCTCATCTCGTGCAATAATTTGAAGTTGTCTCTGTTCTAGAGGCACGGATTCACGATCAAAGTATGTGGTTTCAGGATTTTCTTCCGACTCAAAAATTGCAGTTTCTTGAAATTGAATTGAAAGCGCTTTAAATCCGTTTTCACCTTTTCCAATAAAGCCGTGTAAGTTCCACTCTGGGATATACACCACGTCTCCTGCCTTAATATCCACATGGCTATCGCCTGTACTGCGTCCTTGGCCTTCAGTTATGATTAGGACGCTGGCGCATGGGTGATAGTGCTCTTTTAATGATTCTCCTGACTTTAGTGCACTCCAACTAATAGAAATATCTTCAGGAATATGCTTCTTTAAATAAGGGTGAGATTTAAAGTTTCGAACTTCTCCAAGCTGTGTGATTTCCCCTTCAAGTGTAATCTCTGTCAGACAAGCTAGCTCTTGTCGATTAATAGTTTGGATAGCAGTTTGATTCATATTTTTCTCCCGTTTAATTATCATTGATTGAAAGACTAACAAACTGATAAACTTGCGCATAATTCAAAAGGGATATATAGTGATTCTAAAAAGGAATCACATGCGTCTTCGCGATCATATTGAAAAACTCAATTATTTTGTGGCCTGTGTCGAACACGGTACCCTTCGAAAAGCATCGGCTGCAATAGGTGTCGGGCAACCACAGTTGACCAAAGTCATCAAACAACTTGAAGACCTACTTGAAACACAATTGATTATTCGGTCTCGTCAAGGAATTACAACTACAAAAGATGGGCAATTACTTTACGATGAGGGAAAGCGAATTTTACGATCTGTAGATAAATTAGAGTTTTCTCTCAATCAAAGTAATGAAGAACTAAACGGGGAAATCACAATTGGAACTTATGATAGTATTTCTCGTTATTTTTTTCCAGACTTTATTAAGTATATGAACTCTCTTTTTCCAAAACTTTCTATAAGTCTCTACACTAGTCGTAGTGATGACTTGCTAAGTAAACTTAGAAAAGGAAAAATTGATTTTGCTGTCTTTGTGGGAAAAAATAAAAGTAGAGAGTTAGAGTCTAAGGTTGTCTATGAAGATCATTTTTGCTTTTATCAATCAAACAAGCTTGAAAAGTCTTTCACTAAATCTCTCATTTACTTTCCTTCTGCTTTAGAGGAGGACTCTATGAAGGAGATGACTAAAAATTTCTCTGTTTTTCACAACTGTATGAATCTTGAAACAGTTTTGAGCCTTACTAGCTCTGGTCTTGGAGTTGGACTCTTGCCAACGAAAGTGGCGCAGGAGCAAATTTTAAGTGGTAAGCTCAAGCATATTTATCCGAGTCAGAAGTTTACTCCTCATAATGTTTCCATCGCAAAATCAAAGAAGTCAGACTCTATAGAAGTGAATATTGTATATGATGAAGTATTGCGATTTCTCAATATTTGGCTTGGACATTAAGTTGGATTTATTTATGAGTAGAGGGACAAATTAAAGAACTCTCTACTCAAGTTGTGTAGTTCGTGCACTTTTTAGAAAGGCAGATCTATCGCTGTATCACATTGATTTGGGTCATTGGCATCAAAGGTCGGTTCTGGAATATCTTTTTCGTGCTTACAATATCCAAAGTCTTCACCTTGTATTGGTTTACAATAACTTCCCAGTTTAGATGTATAGCATCTCTGCGAACATGACTGCTTACCTGATGGTGTAGTACCAGTTTTTACAATATAACACTTTACACCTTCTTCAACAGGTACTCTATCCTGACAATCTCCATGGGTCATACATATCTCTAATGTTGGACTTGTTTGCCCAAAAGCAAAATTGCTCATTAGTACGAATATTGTAAGTAATAGCTTAATCGACATCTTGACCTCATAATAATAGATTGTAGTTATTTACTTATCGTCGTTTCAATTAAAGTAATTAGCAGAAATTGAATATAATTGTTTCGTTTAGGTGTAAGGCTGACGGAAACTGTTGGTCAATACAATTTATTTTATGTTTTATGAAAAAATTCCGAAAACTATTGAAAAATAAAAACTGAAGCTCGCTAATATAAAGTGGCGACTAACCTAGGGAAAGATGGTTAATACTTTAGCAGCTATGAAATTGAAGCACCTTGTACTTATTGTAGGTTTGTCGCTAACTGTATTGGTTGCCTTTTCTTTTTTAAGAAGTAATCAAACTAAAAATAGTGATCATTTTAATGATCTTATTGAAGATCAAACAAAGAATATTCATACACGTTTTGAATACTATTATGAAGCTCTAGAAGGTGGAGCAAGTTTATATGCAGCCTCTGAACAAGTTTCACTTGAAGAGTGGAAAGCATTTTTAAATCGCTCACAAATTACCAAGAGAAGACCCGGAGTCAACGGTCTTGGTGTCATTATCCCTGTAAAGAATGAAAACTTAGATAAGTTTGTCAGACAGGTTCGAAAAGATGATATTGCTGACTTCAAGATAAAAAAGGTTCCGGGTGTTAAGGCGCCAAAAGGCAATGCAGAATCGAGCTATATTATAAAGTTCATTGAGCCACTAAGTGTGAATAAACAGGCAAGAGGACTGGATATTGGATCTGAATCCAATCGGAGAACATCAGCTAATTTAGCCAGGGATACTGGTCTTCCAGCTATTTCAAAGAGAATTACTCTCGTGCAAGCCTCTAAAAGAGGGGCAGGTTTTTTACTCTTTGTTCCTATGTATAAGTCAGGTAGTCCTCCATTAAATGTAGAAGAAAGGCGAAAAGAATTTAAAGGGTGGGTTTATGCACCATTTGTGACATCAAGCTTCTTTAATTCTGCTTTGATCAATGCCTCTAAGGAATTTCACTTTTTTGTCTTTGAGGGGGAATCACCAACGAGCAAAGAATTACTTTTTACTACGGATCATGAAAGTAAAACATTACCTGACTTTGAAGAACAAACCTCTCTGATGTTGGGGCAGCAAACTTTTACAGTTGGCTGGGTTCGTGCCAATACATTTATTTCGAGTGATAATAAACTCATCTTTGTGATTTTATTCACCGGTGTTTTTATTTCAATTTTATTTGGCAGCTTAATAGGAAACTTGGAAACAACTAATCAAAGAGCACAGATTATTGCAGATAAACAGACCCTCCTGCTAAGAGAGAATGAAGCGAAGCTAGAGGAGGCATTAGAAAAATCGAAAGAAGCCGTAAAGGCAAAGTCAGAATTCTTGGCCAATATGAGTCATGAAATTCGAACACCGATGAACGGAGTTCTAGGAATGGTTCAAACCTTAAGTGAAACAGAGCTTGATTCAGAACAGGAAGAAATGGTGGACCTCATTAAAAAATCAGGTGATAGCTTAATGATTATTCTCAATGATATTCTTGACCTGAGCAAAATAGAGTCGAATAAAATCAAACTTGAAAATTTAAACTTTAATATTAAGGACTGTATTGAAGATGCTATAAGTTTGTTTAAACATGAATCTTCTCGCAAGAGTATTGATTTGAACTTTGAAAACCTATGCTCATCAAAGATATGGTTTCGAGGAGATGTTACTAGAGTAAAGCAAATCATTATAAATCTTGTGTCAAACGGAATAAAGTTTACTGACAAAGGTGAGGTGAAAGTTGAGCTAATGGTAGAAGAACTGGATTCAAAGTATTGTGAGATAACCATCAATGTAAAAGATACGGGAATTGGAATTGATGAGATAAGTGAAGAAAGTTTGTTCGCTAAGTTCTCTCAGGCCGATACTTCAATAACAAGAAAGTATGGTGGAACTGGGCTAGGACTCTCAATATCATCAAAACTCGCGAACATTATGGGCGCTTCATTGAGCTTTTCGAGCAACGAAGATGTCGGTTCTACTTTTACTTTTAAAATAAAATTAGAAATAGGTGAGTCTGAAGAAACTTTGAAAGCAAGTACCGTCAAGAGTCATCAAGACGGTAAATTATCTGAGTCTTACCCTCACAACATTTTAGTGGTAGAAGACAATATAATTAATCAAAGACTCATCATTATGATGCTTCAAAAATTTGGGTATGAAGCTGACCTTGCAGAAAATGGATTTGAAGCATTAAGCGCAGTGAAACAAAATTCTGCCTACACATTAATTCTAATGGATATACAAATGCCTCAGATGGATGGATTGACGGCAACGGAAAAAATTATTGAAAGACTAGGGCAAGATGCTCCAACAATTATTGCGGTTACGGCAAATGCCTTTGATCAAGATATAAAGAGGTGTAAGCAGGTCGGTATGGTGGATGCCCTGCTCAAGCCTATTAATAAGGATATCCTCAGAGAAACTCTTATCAAGTATAGTCCTGAAAACAAAAAAAACTCTAAGAAGTTTAGTTAGTTTTTTTTTGCCGTAACTTCTCAACCTATAGATCTATCTCACTTTCTCTAGCAGCTTAAAAATAAACATACCGGCACTCATAGCAATGTACTAGGAAAGAGTTGATATAATAGATGCTGGCTAATGAGTGCGCTAAGTTCTATTGAGAGAGCTTACTTTGGATAATTTCAATCTTTTCGTCGGAGAGAATATCTGTAAGTTTGGCAAAGTCGAGTGCCATCATTCCTTTTTCATTTTTTAGGGTGAGGTTTATCTCATTTCGATCGACGAGGGCCTTTACCATTGAGGGATAGCCTCTGTAGGCGGAAATCATTAAAGGAGTGGACCCATTTTGGCTTTGTACATTTATATCTATCTCTGGAAATTCGAGTAGCTTGAATAATGCTTCTGCCTCTCGGAAGTTGCTGGCGTAGTGAAGGGCCGTATTTCCTATTTCGTCTGTATGATTTATGTCGAGATCTTTTTGCGCTAAGAATAGGTTGATGGACTTATTGGAAGAAGTGCTCATGGCAATCATCAAGGCATTCCTCTCATTTTCATATAAACGATTCACATCAATCTTTTTCGTTCTGAGCATATAGTTAAGAAGATCGTAATGATCATTCTTAATGTGAGCTTTCATTCCTTCGTCGCTAAAACTCTCTTCAGTTGGACGATAAGGAGCAGGCTTAAACCAACAGCTCGGTCTTTGTCCTGCTGTAGGTCCATTAAAGGGATTGCAGTTACCATTGAGTTCACTGTTATTATGATTCTTATAATAAGGGGCTATTCCACAAAGAGTGCCGGCCACGAGGGTCTCTACACGGCATTGGGCATTGGGATGTTCAGTATAGGTCTGCTCAACTTCAGTATGGTCTCTTGAAAAAAGGAGAGCAGAAAATTCTTGTACAAAGTAAGTTTGTTCAATAGCGACCATCATTCTTTGGCAGATGGCCCTCTCTTCGGTTATGGTAAATACTTTACATTTTCTTTGTATTTCGCTTGTAACATTTAATTTTTTAACGAACTCTCTATTGTTATCTTTTTTAAAGACTCTTCTTAGGCATTTATTCATGGCCCAGTAGTCAGACTGTCCTTCAGAAACGGCCCAGCTATGATCTTTACCGAAAGTCTTCTTAAGTGGTGCCCCTCCGAAATGGTGGCCAAGCTCATGGCAAACCACATAAGAGACAGCATCTTTGGAACTATTTTTAAAACGAGCATCGCGACCATGAATCGAAATAAGCCATTGCTTTTGGTCTAGCCCTTCTCTCTTTGTATATGAGCTATCTTTGAGGTTGTTCCAATCTTTCTTTACAATGAGTGTGTTACCCGTGTCTTCGATGATAGGGCGATAAATATCTATAACTTTATCGATCGCCTCATGAAATTCTTCTTTAGTGACCCCGCTAACGTCACCATTATTAATGAACTCTTCCTCAACAGACTTAGAATGCTCATCACAACTAAATGATAAACTTGGAAACAGGGCGATACTGCCTATAATGAGGAAATGTTGAAGTAATTTCATAGGCTTAAAATAGCAAAAAAGAGGAGTGAAAGGGGGTGAGAGGGAAAATTTACAAGGGTGTAAAAAAACTAACATATCATAGTCATGAGAGTTTAAGTGATTACTCGAACTTATATCATGAATTTTTTTGTGAGTTTAGTGAAGCGCTGAGTTTTAACAAAAACCTTTTAACAAACTCACCACATTCTTCCCAAGATCTTTCGTGAAGTAGCCACCTTCTTGAAGTATGACTGTAGGTATATCAAGTTTTGAAATGAGTTTTCCAATTTCTTGATAGTCTTTTGTTTCTAGTGAGAAATTCCCAACTGGATCAAGCTTATATGTATCAAAGCCAGCGGAGAGAACTAGGTAGTCCGCTTCAAATCTTTTGATTGTCGGAATAATTGTTTCAATAAGAGTTTTCTTGTATTGAGCAATTTTTGTTTTCTCTGGCAAGATTACATTTAGGTTATAGCCTTCACCTTTTCCTGCGCCACTTTCTGAAGAGAAGCCCCAAAAGAATGGAAAGTATTCTCTTGGATCTCCATGAATTGAAATAGTGAAGACCTTGTCATCATTGTAAAATATTTCTTGAGTACCATTACCGTGGTGAAAGTCGATATCGAGTATGACAACTCTTCCTTTCTTTTTGAGCATTTTGGCTACAATGGCCGCATTATTGAAATAGCAGTATCCACCATAACTATCCTTGCTCGCGTGGTGACCAGGAGGTCTAGAAATCGCATAGGAAACTTTAGACTTTCCTTTGTAGACTATTTCTCCTGCGGCGAATGCGCTAGCTGAACTCCAGCTTGCCGCAAGCCATGTCTTATTATTGAGAGGGGTCCCACTGTCAAAGCAGTAAAAACCCGCATGCTTAATATTTGTTGGGTCTGGATTGGCCTTCTTTCTCTGAGGGAAAACACTTGGATAGAATTCCTGCCCATCAGGAAGGCCTGCAGCTGTATTATATAGAGTCACTAACTCATAGTTATGACAATCTCTTATATTTGAGAGAGGAATACGCTCTGGTATATGAAGATCAAAGAGGTCTTTCTCTGCCTTTATCGCCTTGAAAATAGACTCTGCTCGCTTTGTGCTTTCTGGGTGTTTAATTCTATTGCCTAGGGCCCACTCATACTTAGGGTGAAACTCAAGTTGTTGGGGGTGAAAGAAAACTGGAATTTTTTGAATATTTTTTTTAATGCTTTTCATTTTCCTATCCTAACATTTTTTGAGAATGGGTAAAGCCAGCAGCTCAATAGCTTAATTTCTCTAAGGTTAAATAATAAATACTTAGAAAAAGGCCTTCTGGTAAGTTTTTCTAATAAAAAACATTAGAATAGTCTAATTTTTGGGTTGTTTTCACACCTAATCTTAGGTACTTTTCCCTCATGAAAAAACCACACTTCTTAGCACTACTTGTTTTTCTTTCTACTTCTACATTCGCTACTTGTAATCAAGACAGCTATTACTCTGGCCTAAATACAAATGCCACAGGGTATGAGTTTAAGTCGAAGCTTTCCAACCTTCTAGGAAAGACTCATAGAAGTCTCTCATACGGAGATCTTCTTGGGGCCTATAGAAAAACTGATCGCGACACTACTTACGATGCAGATAATACAATTCTAGATATGTATTCAGAGAGACCAGAGGGACGTGATCCATATCGTTATACGACTTCACGCACTTGTGGACAGTATAGAAATGAAGGTGATTGCTACAACCGTGAGCATCTCTTTCCTCAAGGGTTATTCGATAAGAAGAGACCAATGAAGTCTGATATCTTTCATATTTATCCGACGGATGGAAAGGTTAATGGAATGAGAGGTTCATATCCTTTTGGAGAAGTTTCAAGTACTAATTGGAGTTCTGAAAATGGATCGAAGCTAGGACCTAGTAGTGATCCTAGGTATAGAGGACTTGTCTTTGAGCCAATTGATGAGTTTAAAGGTGATATTGCGAGAGCCATGCTCTACTTTGCAGTTAGGTATGAAAGACAAATTCCTGGATTTAAAGATTCTCCAATGACAAATGGGTCATACGAGCAAACTTATTCTACTTGGTTTCTTCAAACACTTATGAAGTGGCATAAGCAAGACCCTGTAAGTGAGCACGAAAGATTTAGAAACAATGCCGCTTGTAACTATCAAAAGAATCGTAATCCATTCATCGATCATCCTGAGTGGGCGATGGCAATCTGGGAAGTGAACTAGAATTGTTGTATCTATGATAATGAAAACAAAGAATCCAAAGAAGTCTAAAGAGATTAAACACAAGCCGTGGAAATTGGCATATGTCGGAGATGAGAAGATCTCTCACGACGTTTCAATTGTAAGTCGAACTTATAATAAAGAGTCTTGTGAAGTCAGAACATTTTCAAACATTAAAGATTTTTCTGTAGATATCAATTCTGAAAATACAAATTGGATTGATATTAACGGTATTCACGATACAGAAGTGACTAAGTCCATTTGTGAGAAAGTTGGCGTTCACGGTGTGAATATTGAAGATATTTTAAATACTAAGCAAAGACCTAAGATTGAATCTCACAATGAATATATTTTCGTTACTCTTAAAGCAATTAGTTATCACAGTGAGAAAGAGACATTCGTAAAAGAACAAATCAGCTTAATCTTAAAAGAGGGATTGGTTATTTCTTTTAGCCAATTTCCAAACGATATTTTTAAGCGTCTAAAGTCTGAGTTAAGTGTTGAGAATAGTTTTCTAAGACAAAAGAGTGCTGGTTTTCTATTTTATAGAATTATCGACTTAGTCGTAGATGGCTACTTCAATGTTGGTGATCAAATTGATAATGAAATTACTTTGATCGAAGTTGCACTTGATAATAACGATAATGAAATTATTGAGGATGTTTACTGGCTTAAAAAAGAGCTTCTCTACTTAAAGAAGGCCATTTATCCAATTAATGATATTGTAAAAGTTCTAGTTAGAACTGAGAGAGAGATTTTTACTTCTGAAACGGTCTTCTATTTTAAAGATACACTCGATCACTGCTTACAGATAAATGAATCGATAAGTTTAAATCAAGAACTCGTTACTAGTTTCTACGACCTTTACCTCAGTAATATTAATAAGAAGACTAACGAGGTGATGATGTACCTCACTCTCTTTTCAACAATATTTATTCCACTCACATATATTGTGGGAATCTACGGAATGAATTTCAAAAATATGCCTGAGCTTGATTATCGCTATGGATACGCAGCAATTATGATCATTCAATTCGTTATTGGGGCGGCAATTTATAGCTATTTTAAAAAGAAGAAATGGCTTAGTTCAGTAGAATAAGAGAAATTCCTAAATTAACAGATATCCTTTACACCCTTTGACCACAAAGCGGGCCTTAGTGCGTGATCTGTGGCATTGTGTCCAAAAAAATAATATAGGATAGTAATGATTCAGTTGAATGGTATTTCAAAGCATTTTGGTCTTCAAGTTCTCTTCGAAAATTTAGACTTACTCATAGGAAAGAGAGAGCGTATCGGTTTCGTAGGTCGAAATGGTTCTGGTAAATCAACGCTCTTTAAAATTATTCTCGGTGAGATTACTCCTGATGGAGGAGAAGTCGTTATTCCTAAGGGATATAAGATTGGTGCTCTCGATCAACATATCAACTTCACTAAGCCAACGGTTCTTGAGGAATGTTGCCAAGTGCTCTCGGAAGAAGAGCAGTACGATTGGTGGAAGGCCGAGAAAATTCTCTTTGGTCTTGGCTTCTCAGAAGAAGACTTAGATAGAGATCCAAATAGTTTCTCTGGTGGTTACCAAGTTCGTATTAATCTCACGAAGGCCCTAGTTCAAAACCCAAACCTCTTGCTTCTAGATGAGCCAACTAACTATCTCGATATTGTTTCTCTAAGATGGCTTAGAGGTTTTCTAAAGTCGTTTAAGGGTGAAGTTCTATTAATCACGCATGATAAAGATTTTATGGACTCTGTCTCTACTCATACAATTGGGCTTAGTCGAAAACGCTTAAGTAAGTACGAAGGAAATACCACAAAGTTTTACGAGCAATTATCAATCGCTGATGAAATTTATGAACAGACGAGATTAAATCAAGAAAAGAAGAAGAAAGAACTTCAAGGCTTCGTTGATCGTTTTGGTGCTAAGGCCTCAAAGGCGACACAGGCCCAGTCTAGAGCAAAGCAAATTGAAAAGATGGGAACCATTGAAAAGCTTGCCAGTGAAAATACTCTTGGATTTACTTTTCATCATAAAGATTGCCCTGGAAAAGTTATTCTTGAGGCCAGTGATCTAAGTTTCTCTTACTCAGGAGTTGAGGAAGAGGATCTCTTTAAGAGTCTCTCTCTTAATGTTGGACGCGAAGATCGTATTGGAATTATCGGAAAGAACGGTAAGGGGAAATCGACTCTTTTAAATGTTATTGCAGGAGAGCTTACTCCAAGAACTGGAAATATTAAAAATCATCCGTCTCTTTCTATGGGGCATTTTGGTCAAACAAATATTGAAAGACTTGATCCAAATAGCACGATCATAACAGAGATCTCTGATAGTAATCACGATCTAGGAATTGGTCAGGTTCGACAAATTTGTGGAACGATGATGTTTACTGATGATCTTGCGAAGAAGAAAGTCTCCGTTCTCTCCGGAGGGGAGAAGAGTAGAGTGATGCTTGGGAAGATCTTAGCGAAGAAATCAAACTTACTCTTATTAGATGAACCTACAAATCACTTGGATATGGAATCAATTGAAACACTAAGTGAAGAGATTGTTAAATTTCCAGGTGCGGTTATTTTGGTGACCCACTCCGAATTACTTCTTAGATCATCTGTCAACAAACTCATCATCTTTCATCAAGGACGCGCCGAGTTCTTTGATGGAACTTATGACGAATTTCTTGAGAAAATTGGTTGGGAAACGGAAGAAGCCTGATTTTAGGTTAAAAAGAAGTAAGACAAAGGTATAATTCTTGTATTAAAATATGAAGAACTTAATACTAAGTACTAGTATTTAAGATCAGAAAAACAAGTAAAGGAGCCTTTATGAATATTATAGTTAGTACAGACCACAATATTGAAGGTAGTGCGGAACTTAATACTTACATTGAATCAAGTCTATCTGAAAACTTTGAAAGATTTAAGGGAGCCCTTACTCGTATCGAAGTTCATATCTCTGATAAGAATGGTAAGAAAGCAGGTGGAAGCGATAAGCATTGCTTACTAGAGGCCCGTGTTGCTAATCACCAACCAATAGTCGTTAGCCATGACGCTGAAACAGTCTATAAAGCAATTGATACAGCTTCTGATAAGCTTTTGCGCGCTCTAGACAATATGGCCGGAAAGATGACAAATCACACAAGTCCAAAAGATCTCTACGTTGAAGAGCCATCTGAGTTAGACGAAGACGATATCTAGCAATTGGCCCTGTAATAGGGGCTATAATCACTTTAAAGAATGAGCCAAATCTTGTATATTGGTGCCTATATAGAGGTACCAATATGAGTGAGCAAAATAAGAAAGAATTCATTAGAAATATTTTAGAGGCCATGCCATCTGATTGGGTGAAATTAACAACTCACCGCTTAGATATTTATAACGAGGGACTGGCGAAGGTTGAGTTTCTAGAAAAATTCGAAAAACTAATCTCTTCAGATAGAGAAGCACTTTCCTTCGAACTCGAAAAACTTCCTACTGCATTCGATTATATTCGTCTAGGCCATCCTCTCTCATGTGTTCTAGAATGGACAATTGCTAAAATTAAGAATCTTCCAGTTGAAAGTATTATTTCTTTTTCATCGGGGACAATGCCAATTCTTGCAATTCTTAGAAAGAATCTCTTAGAAAATACAGCAACTCAAATTCTCTATAAGAATGAATTACCTCAGAACTTCGACGCTGAAATTCTAAGAAGCGTTTACGGTTATAAATTTGACCTACTAAAAGTTGAAGACGCTCATGAAATTAAAGACTTCTCTGGAAGTAGTATTTTTCTGACAGAGCTAGCAGACGTTTGGAATACTGAATTAAGAAGCGCAGCTGACTTCACTATTGCAATCTCTAAAGAACTAGGAAGTATCGCTCTTGTAAATAATAAAGAGAGCAAAAAGTATATCTCTGAAATTCAGCACGTAAGAAGAAGAGAGTCTATTGCCATGACTCCCAATGATTGTCTATCTATGCTAGAAGAATTTATTGGTAAGCCTTCTATGAAGGAAAATTCAAAAGCTGATAGAGTAGCACTTACAAAGACTATTAAAGAAATCACAAATACAAATTCTTCCGCCTCAATTGGTTCGTGTGGACTATCTGTTCAATACGCGATCATGATGGGACTCATTCACCACGCAAAAGATAAGCACCCTGGGAAGGCGATTAAATTTATCGTACCTCCAAATTGCTATGGTGGAACGAATGATCAGGCAAGAAGAGTGGCCGCCTGTGTTTCCAATGTCGAAATCTTAGACCTGGCCGTTGATGGTGGGCAGAATATGGTGAGTAGTGTTGAGACGATTTTAGAGAAAGTCGCTCTCTCTGACTCAGTCCCTTATATCATTGCTGAAATTCCAACGAATCCAAGAGTCGAAGTTCCTCATCTTGGTAATTTAAAAGATGTTCTTTCAAAGGAAAGAGCTACAAGTAGTGGAAGTAAGGCGGTAGCACCTGTTTTCATTTTAGATCAAACCTTTTGTCCTAATGTGAAGTTTCTAGGCCCAGGGGATTTTCTCTCAAGCGTTCAAACTATTTCCTATGTGAGTGGTTCTAAATTTCCAAGTGGAGGTCTTTGTACTGCTGGTTACTGTGTTGCTAACGCTGAAGCTGAGGGCCTTATGAGTTACGTAGATGGCCATTTAAAGATATGTGATAATGAAGCGACAGATTTTCAGATCGATACTTTGACAAAGCAAATGCCTTCTATGAATGAGAGAATTGAAGGTGCTTATAGAAATACAAGAGCATTTGTAAATCATATTCAAGAAACGCTACCAACTGCTAAGATTAATTTTGTTTCAGAAGAATTAGCAAGTGAGAGCTTTACTCCTTCAGTTTTCTCTCTTGATCTTCCAACAAAGGGAAGCTCACATGAGGAAAGAGAGAATCATAAGCGCGATTTAAACTTAAAGCTAATTAATATGATGATTGCTGAAATTCCTCATGAGAGTAAGTTCTGTGTGAGCTATGGACAGCTTAAGGGATGTTATTGGACAATCCCTGCAACATCAACACAGGGAACAACTAAGGAAGGGGATAAGGACTATATTGTTCGTGTCTCACTATCGCCAGAGTTTGATTTAGAGCTTCATAAAGCTGTATTTTCTAAGTTCTGCGCCGAATATATAAAGTAATAAATTATCTAAAGAGGATATATGAAAGAATATAAAGTAGAGCTTGTTAAGTACGATACATTGAAAACGTCGAAGAGAAAGAGATCAAATCTCTTTGTCTCAGCTAAAACAAGAGATGCAGTAATTGATAAGCTTGAACAAATTCATAAAGGTGATGAGGTGACAACTATCACTGAACTTGTCTGGGGCGAGGCCATAGATAAGAAGAGAAAAGTTGTTGCAGGAAAAGTGCTGACTGGAGTGGTGAAATTTTACGAAGATGAAAAGGGCTTTGGCTTCATTGAGCCAGATGGAGACGATGAGGACCTCTTCTTTCATTCGACAGCTCTTGGTGGAGTGAGACTTTATGAGCACGATATTGTTGAATATGAGATGAGCCAAGGGCCGAAAGGGCCTATCGCTATTCATATTAAGTTGATTAAAAATTCAGACGATTAAAATATCAGTGAGTTATAGATCTAAACTATAACTCTTTATTACACACCTTATTCTCTCAAATGGCCTAGGCCGTTATTATGTGAAGAGATTTAAACCAAAGAGAATAAGGGCCTTATGTATAGACTACTACTAACATTACTTGTTTTAACTTTTACTTTTTCAGCAAGCGCTGGATCTTATCTACCATGGCGATTAGGTTATAAGACAATTAAGATTAAGCATCATCAAACAGATATACGTGTTGGTTACCTCACTGCAAATCCAGAAGTTAAATTCAAAGGAAATATTCTCTTCTACCAAGGACTTGGAGATTCTATTTTAAATCACGATCCACTTTTTGAAGTTTTAACAAATAATGGTTTTAGAGTCGTGGCCTTCGATTATATGGGACAGGGTGGGTCTGCCGGAACAATGAATAATACAACGATTGAAAATATAAATGAGATCGGTGATAAGGTTATTGATCTACTTGGTCGAAAGAATGGTCCTAACGGAAGTAAGTATCATATTCTTGGATGGTCTACTGGTGGGCTTGCTGCCTATAGAAAAGCTTACTATGACAAAGGACGTTCTATTTTATCAGTGGTACTCATTGCTCCAGGGATCGCTCCAAATTACTTTGTTGGTGAAGGATTATTTAATTGGCCGATCGATGAAATATCTATGGAAACGTTAACTACGAATAGATTTCTAGGAGTAAATGATCCACATGAGGATCCTATCTTCCCAAAGTCTCCAGTTTTTGTTCCTAAATTTGCCTTTAATCTTCAAAAAGTTGCAATGAAATCTAGAACGAAATGGTTCATTGATCCAAAAGTCCCTGGACTCGTTCTACTTTCTGGACCAAGCGACACATATGTTAATGCCTCTAAAACAAAAACTGTTCTAAAGAAGAGGGCCAAGCACTTTAGAGTCGTTACTTATAGTAAAGCTCTTCACGAAATTGATAATGAAGTTGAATCAATTGCTAAGAGTGCGCGAGAGAATATCTTAGAATTTTTTATAAATAAGTAGGATAGAGATACTTTACTTCAAATCGTAGAGAGGCTATCTTACTGGAAAATACACTGCTCATGCATAGCAACCATGATCTCAACATCTGGAAGCAATATGCATATTTCAAAGCAGACTCTGTTGGAGTTATTAAATGAGGAAGAATTAACTCATAGAACTTCAACTTTTACTCCGAGTCAAATGGCCCATCTCTTTGTTAATTCTGCCTTGCTTGTAGAAGTGATGGGTTTTCTAAAAGAGCAACTATGGCTAAAGAATAAAGAAGACAAAGAACTTGGTATAAAGACTTCTTATGAAGACTTTATGGAACCACTCTTTAGTAACGAATTAGAAAGTATTATTTTCCTAAAAGATTTCTTAATTAAGAGCGGTTCTGGCCAGATGAAAAAAGTCGGAAGGGATTCAAAAGAAATTGAACAAGATATTCTGTCCCTCATTACTTCAAAATCAAAAGAAAATCAAAAAGAATTTGTCATTCAATCATTAAAGGAAATGAAAGTTCATTTTCTAAATGAAGAAGAGAGTAAGGAATCTGTCGATCAAAATCTTGGTCAACAAGGGCTTAGACTCTATAGAACATTTGATAACTTAGATGATATTTTTGAACTTAATTATAATTTAGATTTAGATATGACCGTAGATCATGATGCTAAAGAAAGGCTTTATCAAAAATCGGGTGTAGGCGTTCAGTCAGGATACTCAACTATTCTTCTAGCGCTTCACTCAATGAAAGCTGCTCTTGGAAGCACTGTTGTTGATCTAGGTTCTGGCTATGGAAGAGTAGGTCTTGTTTGCTCATTAGTTCGTCCTGATATTAACTTTATAGGCTATGAGTACGTTCCCCATAGAGTAGATGTTTCAAATGAAGCATCAGAAGCGTTAGGGCTTCAGGCTAGTCTTATCTTTAAAACTCAAGATCTTTCCTTGGAGTCTTTTTCTATTCCTGATGCAGACTTCTACTACCTCTACGATCCATTCTCTGAGGAGACTTACCGCTATATTCTTGAGCAAATTGTTGAAGTAAGTAAGAGAAAGGAAGTTACAATTGTCACAAAAGGGAATGCTCGCAATTGGCTAAAGAAAATAGCTAAAGAGCAGAATTGGCCTAATCCTATTTATATAGATGAGAGTAATCTTTGTATTTTTAGGTCATTTATTTCATAAATAGTGTAAAATTAAGTATGAAAAAATGTAAGCGATTTGAAGACTTCTATCTGGGCCTAGTTCTTTACTTTGCCTCTAAGAGAAAGGGGATGCTTCGTAGAATAAGGCGCTCTCTTTTAATTTTAAAAGAGGGCCTGGCACAAGAAAGTATTGAAACAAAAGACATGTTCATTACCTATAGTCGCTATTCTAGAGGAAAGGCCTCCAAAGAAGAGATGAAAATTGCAAATATGCAATTTAGAGAAGTTGTGACAAGCCTAGGGCTTGGTGTTCTCTTAGTGCTACCTTTCGCTCCTTTAACTCTTCCTATCGTTGTAAAACTTGGTCAAAAATTTGGAATTAATATTATTCCCTCTGCTTTTAGAAAAGAGGAAGAGAAATGAAACCTTTAGTCATCTTATTCTGTTTTATTTTTTCAGTGTCTATTTTCTCTCATAGTGGGAGAACTATTAAGAGTGGACCGAAGAAGGGATGTCATGAAGATAGAAAGCTTGGAGAATTTCACTGCCATGGAGGTGTAAGCAAAGTCGAGACTGATAAACAAAATAAGTACTCTCGAAAGAAGTTTAAGCACTGGACCGATACAGATAAGAATTGCTTAAATACTCGTCATGAAATATTAAAGATAAGATCCCTAGTAAAAGTAAAGATTTCTTCTTGTAAAGTAGTTGAAGGTAAGTGGAATGATTTCTACTTTAGAGAAATTCTAACAAGCCCCTCTCAAATTGATATTGATCATGTCGTTCCTTTAAAAAATGCATGGGAGAGTGGAGCAAGTCTATGGTCAAATAGGGAACGTGAGAAATTTGCAAACGATCCTGAAAATCTTGTGATTACTAACTCTCACTACAATAGAAAGAAGCAGGCAAAGACCCCGCTGGAGTGGTATCCTATCGAAAAGAGTTATACTTGTAAGTACTTAAAACAGTGGATAGCGGTAAAAACAAAGTATGCTTTAAAAATTAACCCTCAAATTATCTCTGAGTACAAGAGAATACCGTGTGAGTAGAGAGGAAATCTTAGAGGTTATGAAATAAATGTATAGTGAATCAAGAAGGTATAAAAAGAACGATTGGTGGGATCTTGTTGCAGTTATCGAGCAGGAGCTAGAAAGAAGTAAGAGCTATGAAACTTATTTCTATATCGCTGATGAATTAAAATGGAGAATCGTGGACTCTATTTCTGAAGGTGCTAATTTTAAAATTAGAAATAAAGCGAAGGAGCTTCATCGTCATTTCCTAGAGAATTGTATTGAACTCGAAGAGCTAACTGAGGTTCAAAAAAATGATATTAATTCTCTCTTTGATCTTATCTTAACTTCTAAAAAAGAAACTTTTTAAATAGATTAAACTTTTAAGTGCCACGGCTCAAAACGAACACCGAGAGTATTACTTTGTGTATAGCGAATATTTATATAGCCAAGATCCACAAGACGTTTGAACTCATCCGTCTCAGCAAAGTCTTGATCGAAATTCTTCATACCCATATTTTTCTTACCAACATCAAAGTCGCCTAGATAATGGAATGAATAACCAGGAGGAGCAAGAGACCTTGAGGCCTTAGATAAGTTACCCTTTGTCTCAAGAGACTTTTCAAGAAATAGGTGGAATTGCTTTGCAACACCTCTAACGCCAGAGGTGAGAATAAGGTCTTTACCTACATCTCGTTTTACTTTTTGAAAGAGTGTAAGGGATTGGTCTTTCTTTAGGAAGTGTCCAGAGAAAGGAACTTTGGCCACCTCTCTCTTTCCTATGGAGTCTGTTAGTTTTTTGGCCGTTTTATCTCCCTTGAAGCCATACTTGGCGGCGTCAAAGTAGAAGAGCTCTTCCATAAATTTCTTTTCAACTTCAGTTATAGGCTTGCAGTAGGGAATTGTATTGGTGAATAAATAGAAGCTATCAACGTTTAATAGGTTGAAGTTCCCATGTCCTACATACCTTTCAACTATTCTAAGTTTTGCGACGAGGCTTTTGACAATAGCGTAATTTTCTTTACTCAGAAAAATATCGTCTGGAAAATCTTGAGAGAAGTACTTACTCTTGGCCCTTTCATCTTTGACCAACTCTTTGACAATTTCCTCTTCTGGCTTCTTTGTTGGAGCAATTATTGTACTCTGAGTTTGCTTAGTTTCTTCAAATGGATTTATACAAGACTTGCAAGTGGCATCGTGAAAGTGCTTTTGCAGGAATGAGCAACTACTGAGTCCACTGGTGGCCGCGAGAAAGGTAGTATATTTTAAGAAATCCCTTCTTTTCAAGAAAATATCCTTCAGAGGTTGGGCGCCTTTAAGAGCGCATACCCCCTAATTTTACACTGAAAAGTCCTAGAAAGAAAAGTCTAGGCCTTTTTAACCACAGAACATTTAAGGTACATAGATCCGTGACCGTCAATTTTACAAGAAATATCGTGGTCGTTAACAGGCTCATCTAGAAGTCTGATATTCTTAACTTTAGTACCTGACTTAATTGTACTCTTTCCTGCTTTTAGGTCTTTAATCACAGTAACTGAGTCACCATTTTGTAATTGAGCACCATTTGAATCGAGAAATTTTGGTGTTTGGCCTTCTTCGGCCTGGGCCTCTAGGTTCCACTCATGAAAGCACTCTGGGCAAATCCAGAGAGATCCATCGGTATAACCATAAGGAGAAGAACATTTTGGGCATGTTTGAGAGTCTGTATCGTTTGTCATGTTGAGATTTTAGAGGCTAGGCCCTTATATGTAAATAGATTAAGCTCTCCTAGTGAAGAGCTTTTTTTATCGCATTTTCAAGTTCTGACTCTAGGGGAAGGGTCTTTGAATTAAATCTCGCAACAAATTTACCATCTTTGTCGAAGAGGAATTTCTCAAAATTCCACTTTATCTCTTCTCCACCAGATGATTTAACAATGTAATCAATGAGAGGGATTTTCTCTTTACCAAGAACAATGGCCTTTGTAGATATTGGAAAGCTTGCTCCATACTTAACTCTGCACATCTCAACAACTTCTTGATTTGATTCTGGAGTTTGACCTCCGAAGTCATTGGAAGGAATTCCTATAATTGTTAGTCCCTGCTTTTGATATTTCTTATAGAGTTTTTCAATATCATCTAATTGTCCTGTGTACCCACAGCGAGTAGCGATATTTATAATGAGCAATGGTTTTCCACTATATTGCTTTAGTTCTATCTTCTTATTCCTTGGTGCCGATAATGTGAAGCTTGAAAGAGTTGATTCAACACTAAATATGGCTACACTTAAAAGCATTGAAAGAATAATTAATTTTATAGTTTTCATTTCTTCTCCAAAATTATCTTTTTAAAATCTTCTTCGCTATGTCTTTCTGGAAGTTGTTGACCTTCATCTCCCCAGACTCTATTGACAACGACACCTCTTCTTACAGCAGGTCTTTCACCTATCAATTTTGCCCAACGTAGAAGGTTCTTGTAAGACTTAGCATCTATAAACTCTTCTGCGTTGTAGAGGTTTCCTTGTACAAGTACACCATACCAAGGCCAGATTGCGATATCTGCAATAGTGTATTCATCTCCTGCTATGTACTTTCTATTTTCTAAATTCTTGTCTAGAACATCAAGCTGTCTCTTGGTCTCCATTGTGAAGCGATCAATACAATACTTTATTTTCTCTGGAGCATAATTATAGAAGTGTCCAAAGCCTCCTCCTAAATAGGGAGCGCTTCCCATTTGCCAAAAAAGCCAATTGAGAACTTCGGTTTTCTTTTCAATTTCTTTTGGCAGGAAGGAGTTAAACTTCTCTGCAAGGTAGAGGAGAATTGAGCCAGATTCAAATACTCTAATAGAGTCACCTTCGCTATTATCAATTAAAGCGGGAATTTTAGAATTAGGATTTATTTCTACAAAACCACTAGAGAATTGATCTCCTTCAGTAATTTTAATTAAGTGAGCATTGTACTCAGCTTCTTTTATTCCAAGGGCGAGTAACTCTTCGAACATTACTGTAACCTTGACTCCGTTAGGAGTTGCTAAGGAGTAGAGCTGAAAAGGATGTTGTCCTTTTGGTAAGGATTTTTCATGAGTTGAACCGGCGGAGGGTCTATTTATATTAGCGAATTGACCTCCGTTATTGGCTTCTTGCTTCCATACTTTTGGTGGAATATATTCTTGACTCATACTGTCTTCCTTGTTTTAAGTAGTGTTAATTCAATTAACTTTAACTTCTAGTTAAGTTGAGAGATAATTCTTTCTTCAATATCTCTTATTTAACGTAATTTCGGAACCCCTATGATTAAGAAAGTTTGTCTAAGTTTATCCTTTGTCTTATTTGTACTTATTTGCACGATTCTCCTACTTCCTATTAGCTTATTTCAAGAGAGTATTGTTGAGCTTATAAATTCTAGTGGAAGTGTTGAGATCCAAGTAAATAAACCAATCACTTATAGGTTAATTAACGCCCATAAATTTTCAGCAAAAGAAGTTGTCGTCAAAGTTTCGGGGCACGAAGTTATCTTAGATAATGTAGATATTAAAGTCGATCTTGGCTCTCTTTTTAAAAAGAATATTATAGTTGAAAGTCTGAATATAAAAATTAATTCAATTAAAGAATATGAGAAAAAGACAGAAGCTCCAAAGGTTCATGAGAAGACTGAAAAAAAGAGTGCTAAAGAAGGAATAGATTCAATTCTCGTTCAGAACTTTAATCTTCAGGTAAATTCAATAGATATTAAAAAGTATAAGATAGATGATATTGCTCTCTCTTCAAAGAGAATTTCAGTAGAGTTAAAACCTTTCTTCATAGAGAGCGAACTAAATATCTCTGTATTTAAGAAAATGATTGATGGGCAAATTAGCCTCACCAAGCAAGAGCTGCAAAATATTAAAATCAACCTTCTTTTAAAAGATATAGGTAAAGTTACGTCTAAGTTTAACTTGAAAGATATAAATCTTTATGGAGATTTAAATTTAGACTTTAAAGGCGAATTGAACAGAAAAAATGATTTCCTAGAAAATGATATGAACTTAGTTGTAAATGGTAAGAAATTGAAGTGGCTTGGAAAGGATCTAGATAAAATTTTAGATGCTTATATTGATAGTAAGAAAGTAGGTCTTTTAGATGCAGCAGGATACTTGACTCTTGGACCTATTGGTATTCTTGTTGCGAAAGGAACGGACTTAGGTCATGCAGGTCTTAGAGGTATGACAAGTGGTGAGACTGAAATTCGAGAACTACACTTGGATTTAAAATTTCAAAAAAGCATGATTGATCTACAAGACGTGGCCATTGCTACCAATAATCATAAGATTGTTGCTAAAGGAAAAATTAACTTAAAAGAGAAAGTATTTAAAGATTTCTCTGTTGCATCAGTTGATGAAAAAGGCTGTAGTGTCTTTACTCAAAAAATTTCGGGACCATTATCTAGTCCTGAAATAGGGGCCCTTGGATCTTTCATGAATGAGGTCTTCTCTCCCATTACAGACCTTTTTAACAGGGGAATGTCCCTGGTTACTGATAATTGTGACGGGTATTATAAAGGTATTGTTAAGTAGTGAAAAACAGGTCTGTTTAGTGTCAATTATTCAATACTTCGACCTCTTTTACCGATAAGTTTCAGTGCGATATAATCTATTCTTTACTCTTTTTCTTTTTACCTTAGTTAGTTGTTCAAAATTTGGAATAATTAGTAGAGGGCCTGCAAGCTCAAGCTCAGAAATTTCTGTTCTCGGTGATCTTGAAGGAAATATAGATCGCTTCAATGACTTTATTCAAAAATCAGATGCTCTCTTTTTAAACTCAAGCGGTGAGCTTGATTTAGTTGCTGGAAAGAGATTTGTTTTTCTAGGTGATGTCATGGATAGAGGACCAGGATCGCTTCGCATAATGAATGATCTTGTAAATTTGAAAGAGAAGTACCCTGAAAATGTGACCCTCATTCTTGGAAATAGAGATATTAATAAGCTTCGTATCATGAGTCTTATGGATGGTTCTTTAACAAGGCCAGTTCCTGAGATTGTTATTCCATGGCATAAGAAAACCATTGAAGAGAGTTTTAATATCAAAATTCCCGATAACCTTTCTGCTCAAGAGTTTCAAGAGTTTGTAAAAGAGTATGATAATCCTCTACTGCGATTTAAGTCCTTTCTTGCTGGTATGAATGCACCTTTAGCCTTTGAGTTTAGAAGAGAGGAGCTAGAGATTCTCTATCCAGAGAAAGCTATTGATGATCACTTTGTTTTTGCAAGCTTTCTTCAAGACTACGATGAGTCTGGAATTCTTAGACGGTATTTAAAGAATGGAGAGCTTGGCAAAATAATTGATGGGAATATCTTTGTCCATGGTGCAGTTACGAATGAGAATTTTGGTTTTATTCCGGGAAGAGCTATTCGAGAAACCGATCCTGAGAAGTGGATCGATGGATTGAATGATTTTGCTAGAGACGAAATTGATGATTGGTTTTCAGACTCAAGAAAGGGGCAGAATCTTATTGATTATCATGCACCCAGACCTGGAAGTATTAAGAATTTAAACAGTGTCGTTTATGCTAGATTCTCTGACGATGCAGGAAATCCTATTGCTCCAGGAAGAAAGTTAATTCAAAAACTAAGAAGATATGGAATTTATCGAGTTGTCGTAGGTCACACACCAACAGGAGATTATCCAATCATAGTAAGAAAGCCAAACTTTGAGGTTCTTCTAACAGATAGCTCTTTTAGCTCTGTTAATAAGGCGTCAAAGATTACAATTAAAGGAAAAGATGTTTTAGTGGAAACAGAAATCTCAAAGAGTAGGGATTTAGTTATTAAGTCAAATGTTGAAGAAGTAATGAATCCTTTAGGAATGAAAACAAGTGACGGCTATAGAGTTATTGGAAAGTTTTCAGATTCAGATAATGTGATGATCCTAAAAGTAGAAGGCAAGGGGAGACGATTTTCCACTAAGTATGTGGAGGAGTCAGCTTTAAATATAGCAAATAAGGGACTAGTTGAAGTCTTTGAACAAAGAGTGAACTCTAGTTGTCGACAGATAATGCAAGGTTTTCTCGGAAGGAAATTATGAGAAAGAGAACTCTAGATAAACACGCTCTTTACTTAGCATCTGTGCAGGATCCAATCAGTGATGTGAAGAGAATTTCAAAAATATATCAGGAGCTATTCAAGAGAGAGGCGATATCTCTTCGTGAGGACTTTAGTGGAACCTTTGCTCTTAGTTGCTGTTGGGTTCAATCTAAAAAAGAGAGAACGGCAATATCAATTGATAATGATAGAGATACAATTGAATACGGAGTCACCAATTATCAGAGCAACTTAAGTGAAGAGGAAAGTGGTCGTATCGATGCTAGAGTATGTGATGCTCTTGTCACAACAGATCCCGTTGATATAATTGCTACTTTTAATTTTTCTTATTGCTTACTTCATAAGAGAGCAGTACTTCTAGAATACTTCACGCATGTGTACAGTTCTTTAAATAAAGAAGGAATAATCATTTTAGATATCTTTGGGGGGAGTGATAGTGAAATTCCTGAAGTTCAAGAAAGAGATATAGACGAGCATGAGTTTATTGAACCTTTTCTCTTTGAGTTTGAAAGAAAGGACTTTAACCCAATTTCTAGAATCGCGAACTATGGAATTCACTTTAAGTATAGTGATAGAACGGAGCTGATAGATGCTTTTACATATGAGTTTAGAATGTGGTCAATTACGGAGGTAAGAGACCTTTTAGAAGAGGCCGGATTTTCGACTTCAAAAGTCTTTTGGGAAGACTTTGACGAAGAAGGTTTTGGAAATGGCGAATTCTATGAAACAGAAGTTGAAGAAAATAGTATTAACTGGAGTGCTTATATTGTAGGAATTAAGTAGTCCTTATTTCTTTAAACGATCAAAGTATTTCAAGAGATCGAGTCCAAGATAGCGAAGGCTTGCAAAAATTAAATAGACAGCAGCACCTTCGTCTAGATTTCCAATAATAGGTAAATTATCCGGTAGTATTTCAAAAAGGCCCATGGTGGGATTTAGAAGGTAGACGGCTCCAAAAATGGTGGCGAGAACTGCAATGACTTTCTTATAGAGAGGCTTTTCCATTCTTCTATTCTAGCATAGAAATAAACGGCTACTAATTTTAGTAGGTTAGCTATTTGATATTGTCTTTTTAGAAGCGAAAAGTTAAGGTGCAGCAAATTATACGGCACTTGGACTAACTTTGAAGAAATCATTCTACAATTTAAATTTTGAAGATTTAGAAAATATTTTAAGAGAGAATGGTCTAAATACTAGTGCCGCTTCCTTGTTATTTAACTGGCATTATAAGAAGAAGGTCATCGCTCCTTGTACAGTTGATATTTCAAAAAAGACTTTGAACTTCTTAGAAGAAAATCTTAGCTTTGAGCTACCGCAGATCGATATCGTTCACGAGTCTAGTGATAGAACAGTTAAGTTTCTCTTCAAACTTCATGATGGATCAAAGGTTGAGACAGTTCTCATTCCATTTCATGGTAAATATTCAATTTGCTTATCTTCACAAGTTGGCTGTGCCATGAATTGTTCTTTTTGTTTTACTGGAACTCAAGGTTTAAAGAGAAACTTAGACACATCTGAAATTGTTGGGCAATTTCTTGTCGCTTGGAATTGGCTTGTTCAAAATAGAGAAGAGGGTGGACGTATTTTAAATATAGTCTTCATGGGGCAAGGGGAACCTCTTCATAACTTTGATGTAGTTAAGAAGGCCTGTGATATCTTTCTTTCAAAGAATGGAGCCTCAATAGGGAATCAGAAAATTACGGTATCAACTTCAGGTTTTATTCCAGGGCTTAAGAGATGGAGTGAGGAAAGTTTGGATGTCAATCTTGCCCTCTCTCTACATTCTCCTTTTACTGAGAAGAGAAATGAGCTTATTCCTATAAATAAGAAATATCCTCTCGAAGAAGTTCTCTCCTATATTGATACAATTCCATTAAGACGTAAGCAATTCATAACATATGAATACTTACTGATTAAAGACTTTAACGATCAAGAAATCGATGCAAGAAAAACAGGAGAGTTATTAAAAGGAAAAGAGGCCTTCATTAACTTAATACCGTTCAACCCATTCCCCGGAAGCGAATATCAAAGACCGTCAGAAGATATAGTTGAGAATTTTAAACTAATTTTAAAAGAGTATATGATTCCAACTCTGGTTAGAACAACTAAGGGCGATGATGTTCTCGCAGCTTGTGGACAATTAAACTCTAAATCCTAAAACTTCTATTTTGAATAGGTCATAAGTTCCTTTGTCTAAACCTTTTTTTGATTTAGTATGTAGAGATGAAAAATAAGACAATTGAAGAATACGAAAATTCTAAGAAAGACTTAATAAGGCAGCAGAGAGTTGATATTCTTGCGCTTAAGAGGCTAAAGATTTTTTCAGAAGAAGGGGAGCAGATTTATTTCTCATCACTTTGGAAGGATCGAACAGTTGTTGTGATTTTTCTACGTCACTTTAGTTGTATTGGCTGTCGGGCCCATGCTGACCAAATTTGGAATCTTCACCGTCAGATGAAGAATTTAAAAATGAAGATTATTTTCATTGGTAATGGTAATCCAAATATAATCAAAGTGTTTAAGGAAGACTTAAATCTTCACGATGCCGAGATTTACACAGATCCCTCTCTCGAAACTTTTAAAGCCTGCGGAATGCACCGAAGTGTTTCAAATTATATAAATTTAAAATCCTTTATTGAACTTAGGAAATTAAGAAAGAAAGGGTATACACAAGGAAAGTATACAGAAGAGGTTGGAGATATTTTGCAAAATGGTGGAGTCGTAGGGTTTCGAGACCCGGGTAAAGTTGTTTATCACTTTACCTCAAAGCATCTTGGTGATTACGACGATCCTGATGAGTGGCCTAGAGAAGACTAGGCTTCACTTCTCTTATTTCTTCTTTGTTGTTTCTTTAACGTTAGACTTATAGGCGGCTTTGGCAAGGATTTCCAGGTAGAAACCACTATGTCCTTCGGTAAATAAGTTATCAATATTTTTTCCAATCTCTTTTAAATCAATTTTTTCGCTAACAGATTCGTCGGCTCCAATTTTACAATCGAAGTCCCAATAATCAGTTCCTTCTGGAAGCTTCTTCTTTCTTTCACGAGTGATATACTTTTTAACTTCAAATTTTATTGAATCGATATTTCTTTCGGGGGCTTTATTGTGGGATGCGAACGTAAACGACTTTTTCATATTTTCCTCAGTATTTCTTTTTGGTTTAGTATCAAAGAACTGGGAAAAAGGCTATAATTAGTACTTGGATTCTTCATTCTCTTTAAATAGGCTCTTATTCTTACCTGATTGCTCTTTCTTGTATTTGGCGGCTAATTCCTTATTCTTCTTTCTGAACTCTCGATCTTTTAACCTCTTTTCTTCCTTTGCCTTCTCATAGAATTCATTGCCCTTGAATTGCTTCTTTGGCGCGGTGGAGTCCTTAGAGTTCTCTTTAAGCTGTTTTCTAAGGGCCTTGTCTCGATCATTTTTGAGCTTCTTAGCGATTTGATAGTAGTTACTTTCGGTAATGCTAACTTTAGGTGCTCCCTGCATTTTAGGCTTAGAAGCCTTCTTCGTTGCAGATTTGGCAACTCTTGTAATCTTACTCTCAATGATACTGATAAGCTCTGAGATATCTTCTTCGGGAGACTTATTTCCTGGCATATAGAGAACATCATAATTCTCTGAGAGGTATTCCTTTAAAAATGTAATGAAGAGATTCTTTGGTGATAGTCCAAATAATTTTAAGAAAGTTTCCTCGCCAATAATATGAAGAGCACTCGACCCAGTTGTATGAAATTCATTGAGTAGAGGAATGCAGAAATAATCGGAAGGTTTAATGGACGTTCCTCCATTGGTTCCTAGACGAATATGATGAGCGCATTCGGCCTTCTTTCCTGAGACGACGCAGTTCTTCCCTCTGAGCCATGTCAGATACTTTTGGTTCCTATGTCCTCTATGTTTTGATAGATGCAAGTTACTATTCCTAAAATTGATGATGAGAAAATTGTAAGTTCTTTTAGACCATTTGAAAAGAGATGTTCAGTCTCTAAGGTGTCGTAAATACGAGAAACTAGTGCTTCTTGCCACTTTGAGATTTAATTTCTACCATTTAATAATGAAAAAGATTCTATACTTATTCCTAATTTTCATTTCATTTAATTCTCTTTCCTTAGAACTTGTTCAATCTACTGGCTCAATTGATATTAAGGCCCCAATAGATAAAGTCTTTGATCTCGTTTCAAGTCCTATGAATGATCATCTATGGAGGAGTGAAGTAAATGATATGACAACCAATAATCACTCTGTAGAGATAGGGAGTTGGTATCGAGAGGATGCTTGGATAGGTATAAGAAGAAATTTTATTACAACAACAGAGGTGATTGAAGTAGACCCTCCCTATAAAGTTATCTTCACAACAATTGAAGGAAGTCCTTACTTTTTAAAAAGTAGAAGATTCTTCACAGAGAAGAGTGGTGTGACAACCTTTACCTATATTGTGGATTTTGATCGAAGAATGATTAAGGAAACTTTTGGGGTGAATATTTCTCCAAAAATTGTCATGAAACTCTATAAGTTTCAAATGAAGAGATATCTGAAGAAGTTGAAAAAAGAATTTGAGCGCTAGTTCGCTCTCTTTTTAATGTAAATATAACCTATTGTTTTAACTTTTACCTAAATAATGGTAGAGATAAGAAAATTTAAATATAGGATTACTATGGCACTTACAAATAACGATATTTTAAAGAAACTACGTGTAGCTCTTTCGTATAGAGATGAAGATATTATTGAAATACTGAAATTAGTGGAGTTTGATATTTCTAAGTCAGAGCTTGGTGCTCTATTTAGAAGTGAAGATCACCCTAAATATATGGACTGCGGTGATCAACTACTTCGAAATTTTCTTAATGGCCTAATTATTAAAAAACGAGGACATAGACCACCAAAGCCTGATTCTAAATAGCATTTGAGGCTCCCAAGCCGACTGGGCTTGGGACATTCTTTCCTCTGCGACACTAATTTACCCTCCTAAATTAAAACTCTCACTAATCTGCCGAATAGCTAGACATGAGAGAAACTAAGAAATTAAAATTTATTTTATTGGTGGTGGCATTGTTATCGTTTTCTTGTGTAAAAGAAGATGATCAATGCGACAAGAGTAACAACCCTGATACATCTGTCACTAAGTCTGCAGGTGATTCATTAGATGCGAGCGAAAAATGCTCTGATGACTCTGGAAATCCCGGTGATGGGGATGGCGATAATGATACTGTCGAACCGCCTCCGACTGGTGGAGATCCAGATGAAACAGATCAAGCGTCTTTAAATAGACCTTGGGAAAGAGCTGGAACTTCGATAATTATTGATGCCTATGAAGGTAATGGAATTGATTGGAATGAAATGGCCAGTGATCCAAAAGTGGTAGCAGTCATTCATAGATCTAGTATTGGAAGTCGTGTAGATACTAAGTACGTTTCAAGAAAGAAAATTGCTCTTGAAAGAGGTTATCTATGGGGAGCTTATCACTTAGGAAGAAGAGGAAATACTAAGGCCCAGGCCGATTTATTTCTCTCTCTTATTGGAGATGAGCCAGATACACTTATGATTTTAGACTTAGAAGATACCGCTTCAAGTAGTTTTATGAGTATAGAAGAAGCAATTGTTTTCATGGAATATGTTTATGAGAAAACAGGGAAAATTCCAACAGTCTACGCTAATCATTCCACGACTAAGAAGCTTAATACACTTGTGAGTAATAATCCAATCTTCCAACAGTCTAAACTCTGGTACGCTAGATTTAAGGCCAATGTAACAGATTATCCTGGTTCTTTGTGGCCAAATTACTTCATGTGGCAATTTTCAAGTGAGATTAATTGCACGAGAACTGGAACTTGTCTCTATAATGTTCCTGGGACTGAATTCGACATGGATGTAAATGTCTTCAATGGTCCACTTGGTGAATTGACTGCGAGATGGAATAACGACTAATCCTCTTAATTTCAAACTAATTAAAGCCTCTAATAAATCGATTATTATGAGGCTTTTTCCTATTGTAGTATGACCTCTTGTGGGGTTTCTATTGCTAGACTTAATAAGCTCAAAACTTGAATTATCGGGTTGGTCGGAAGATCAAAACTTCTTGTCGAAATTTGAATGTGAAGAAATTCTTACTTATGTAAAATCTCTTGAAGAGGGCAATGCTTTCTACGAGGGAGGAATCAGCCGTCAGTTAAACTTACAAGTGAATTCAGATATTAGAAAATCTCAGATACATTGGATAGAGAACTGGGAAGCAAGAGAGAGTTTAAATACTTTTAAAATTAAACTAACTGATTTAATGCTTCATCTTAATCAATACTTCTTTCTTCCAATGAGAAGGATTGAATCTCAATTTGCTATTTATGAAATAGGAGGATTCTATAAGAAGCATATTGACCAGCATAGCGAAACGAAGCATAGACAAGTCAGTAGTATTCTCTATTTGGAAGACTGTGATGAAGGTGGGGAGTTAGTTATTTTTAATAGAGATGATAAGAAAAAGATTGATAAGGTCATACGACCAAAGAAGGGAACTCTTGTGACTTTCTTTTCTTCACAAATCTTTCACGAAGTTCTTGAAACGAAGGAGCGAAGGTACGGTCTTACTTCTTGGATGAGAGATGATGAGGTGATTCCATTTATATAGTGAGAAATCCTATAAAATTAAACTTAAGTGATGATGCCTTGAGTCTGCTTCGTTATAGGTCAATTTCTTTTCAGTAAAAAAACTTCTTGTTACAATTTCTAACTCAAGGAGTTTCTATGAAGTTTATTTTAGTTTTCTTATTTATTTTTTCAACTCATTCGGCTGAATGTGTAAGTAGCTCTCTTAAGAAAATAGGTTTCGGCTTTGCTAGTAAAAAAGAATTCTCAGTAATTGAAAATAATGTAAAAAAGTGGGTTCAAGATAATGAGCAAGACTTTATTCTGGATTACGAATCGAGAATGTTCTCAAGTGTTTATGGGAAATTCGTTTTAGTAACATCTTTGGATAATATTCAGACGAGCGAAGATGAAATGTTTGGTGATGTGGTATTTATCAGAGATTTAAACTCGGGTAAAATTCTTGAGATCAGATGGTTTCAGCATGGGCTAAAGCTTGTTGCTTTTGATAGAAAAATGCAAAGCTGTCCAACTGCGGTAGTTCCGCTCGCAGAAAATACGCTCTTTTAATTCTATTTGCCCCATACTATTTATTGATCTTCTCGTATATAATATTAAAAACTAGTAAAACGAGAAGCTAAATGAATCATTCTTTTTTGAAGAAAATGGTATGGGAAAATGACTTTCAATCTCTTTGTGATTGTATTGAAAGAACAATCGAAAGTATTGAAACAATATTTCTATGGCAAGCGCAAGAAGATAAGTTAAGACAGAAGCACGAGGCCTTCATTCAAAAATTTTCGTCTGAAAAAGGAATTCTCCAATTAGTCGAAGTTGATCAGAAAGTTTTTAATTTTAAAGAAGATGAAGAAGTTTTTATTCGTTTTAATGATCGGTCCTTACTTTTTAAGGCGATTATTAGAAAAATGAGCCGAGAGAAACTTCAAATAATTCTCCCAAAGAAATTTAGAATAATTGAAAATAGAGATCAATCTAGAAGTAATCTTCTTGAGCAAGCAATTAAAGTAAAAATTGATTTAGATGTTGAGAATAAAACTAAGAACTCTTCATTTGTTCTTGATGTTCTAGATATAAATAGAGATGGACTAGGAGTTATTTTTAGTATTACTAAGGTAAAGAGCTTTATTGTAGGTGAGGATGTCTTTATTACTAGCTTCGGAGATGTCTCTTTAGATAAGAACGTTCGTTGTAAAATTGTTCATGTGACAAAAATGGATAAACGTGTTGATCTAGTAACAAGTCGAGAATACAAAATGGGGCTCAAGTTCTTAGACGAAATCCCTTTCTTTATGAATAGTTACGAAACATAAAAAAAAAATCCCAAAAAATGTAACACCTTTCAAGTTTTTAACACTAATAGGAAACAGGTATTTTCCTGAATTTAATTTCATAAAGGAGTTTCTATGAAATCTCGTAAATTACTACTTACAGCAGCTGCAGTCTCAGGTTTATTTGCATTAACTAGTTGTAGTTCAGCCACAGGTGCTCAATCTACATCGAGCTCTGACACAGTAATGTGTTACGGAGTGAATTCATGTAAGGGACATGGACAGTGTGGTGGAAAAGTTGATGCGTGCAGCGGAAAGAATGGATGTGACGCTAAATTAAGTTGCAGTGGAAAAAATTCATGCAAGGGAAAGGGTCTTGTAAAAATGAGTAAGAAAGATTGTGAAGCTAAAGGTGGAAAGGCCGCTAAGTCTTAATGAGTAAGAATCATAAAATAGGTGCTGGTCTTAGACATCAGCACTTTCCTTATTTAATAGAGAAGCCTCAGATCAGCGCAAGTTGGTTTGAGGTGATCTCCGAAAACTTTATGAATACTAGTGGATATCCAATGGAAGTACTACTTTCAATAAGAGAGGACTATCCTATTAGTCTGCATGGGGTTTCCCTCAATATTGCGGGCTCTGATGATATTGATAGAGACTATTTGAAGAAGTTGAAAAGTCTAATAGGTACAATTGAACCATTTAATGTTTCAGATCATCTATGCTGGACGGGAATGAAGAAAAATAATCTTCATAACCTTCTTCCATTTCCCTATAGCGATGAAGCTCTAGAGCATATTGTAGGGAGAGTTCAATATGTTCAAGAATTTATTGGAAGGCCTCTGATTTTAGAAAACCTCTCAGCTTATCTCGGAGTGAAGGATTGCAAGTATACTGAAGCCGAGTTTATAAATGAAATTGCAAAGAGGTCTGGAGCAAAAATTCTTTTAGATATTAATAATATTTACGTAAATGCAAAGAATCAAAAATTTAATCCACACCACTACTTTGATACTATTGATCCAAGTTATATTGCTGAAATTCACTTAGCGGGATTTACCGATATGGGGGAGTACCTCTTTGATACTCACTCTTGTCCTGTCTTTCCAGAAGTGTGGAAACTCTACGAGTACTTCTTAACAAAGAAGAATGATATTCCAACCCTCATTGAATGGGATGAAGATATTCCAGAGTTTGAAGTCTTAGATCAGGAAGTGAAAAAGGCCATTTCTCTTTGGGAGAATAGTTTTGATTAAGTTGAAAGATTTTCAAGAGATATTTATAAAATCGGTACAGTCTGGTGATAACTCACTCGAAGGACTTATTGTTCCTGGAGGTAGTCTAAGTAAAACGGAAGCAGTGAAGGTATATAGTGGTGATTACTATGCTAGACTTCAAGATGCTCTAGGTGAAAATTATGAAGCCGTATGGACTGTTGTTGGAGACGATGATTTCTATTCAATAGGACAGGAGTATATTAGAAAATACCCAAGTGAGCTTAGAGATCTAACAAGTTATGGAGAAATCTTTCCAGACTTTTTAGAGAGCCTAGAGATAATAGATGATTATCCCTTCCTTAGAGAGCTTGCTCTATTTGAAAAAGAATTTTGGACTATTTTTCACTGTGAGAGAGAATCCTTTGAAGTTGACTGGGAAAAATATCTACAAGATTTTTCAACACTTGAATTTGAATTCTCAAAGAACTTAAGAATTTTCAAATGGAATTATAGAGTTAATGATATCTTTCAATATAGAACAACAGGATTTACCGATCCAGATTTTGATTATGATAATCCTCAAAGTATTATGCTTTATAAAGGTGGAGCAAATAATACTGTGAAAGAAATTACAGAAGAGAATTTTCTCATCATTCAAGAGTTAATGAATGGAAAGAACCTTGAAGAAGTTATTGATACTTTAGATATTAATTTGAAGGAAGAGGATATTCAAAGTACTTTCAGTCTTTTACAGCAATCAAGAGTCTTCTTTCCTAAGAAAAAGAATGACGAATTGTAATTCGAGCAGTATCACAGAACTATGTTTTTAGTTCCATTTGTCGTCGCATTTATTTGTTTACTTCTATTCTTCTTATATATGAATTATTCACTATCTTTTAAGAGAGCGCTTCTTGTTAGAAAAATGAGAGATTATAGAGTCGAATGGGATAGAGAGCTGAGTTCTAATTTTGAGTTTTACAAAGGACTAGGTCTTGAGCATAGAAGATCTCTCTTAAATAAAATATCAGTGTTTATTAATGAGAAAGAATGGACTACAGATGCAGACGAGAGTCTGAAATTGCGAGTTAGTGCAAAGGCATGCCTACCTATTGTTAATAGGAAAACTAATTTCTACCCACTCATAACAGAAGGTTTCACTTCATACTCTCAGGAGTATTGGTTTTCATTGAACGAGGTTCAATTTGAAAAAGAGGTGGGAAAAATGCCTCTTCGTGAATTTAATGGAGAGTTTGCAAGAAAATCAATTGAATACTTTATGGATCCAATTGATTTTAAAAAAGAGAATGAAAGAGAATTTAAACTTTTAAATTACTACTATCGCTTAGTTTAACTGAAGAAGATCATCTTTACTGCCACGATCGAAAGAAAAATAGCAAATCCTTTCTTCATTTTATCTTGTGGAAGCTTGTGTGAGAGTTTCGCACCAAGATGGGCCGAGAATGAGCTTGTAAGAATAACTCCAAAGAACGCTGGAAGATAAATATAGCCTAAACTTTGTTCAGGTAGTCCGCTGACTTTTAACCCCGAAATAATATATGATGTTGTTCCTACTATTGAAATAGGAAGTCCAAGTGCTGCAGAAACTCCTACAGCTTTCTTCATTGGGAATCCTCTCCAAGAAAGAAATGGAATACTAATTGTTCCACCACCAATTCCAAGAATTGCAGATTTGAAACCAATTATTGATCCAACTATGGAGTAGAGCAGTGTTGAAGTTTCTTTCTGGGCCTTATCAACTTTTACATCTAAGAACATTTTTATTGAAACGAGAACAACGTAGACAGAGAAAACAATTTCTAAGAAGTTTGCAGATAGCTTACTAGAGACAAGTCCTCCGGCGTAAGTTCCAATAATAAGTGGAATAAGAATTCTTTTGACGACCTTCCAATCAATACTTCCACGTTTATTATGACTGTAGACTGAATTCGAAGCGGTTATAACAATAATTGAAAGAGATGTTCCAATCGCCATATGAATAGCATTCTCAGCAGAGAACCCAAGAAATTTAAAACAAAAGAGAAGCGTTGGAACGATAACAAGTCCTCCTCCAATTCCAAATAGTCCAGAAAGAGTTCCTGCAAATACTCCTAAGAGTAAATAGATTAAGTAAGTCATTCTCTCTCGCTCCCCATTATTGTGACCTCATTCTTATTCGCATTTAATTGCTTTAGTATAATTTTGAAATCACACTCATTTGCTAATTTCTTAAATTCTTCTAAGACGGTGTATCCCTCTTTTCCTTGGAATTTAATTGTGAAAATAAAGTTTCGGCAGAGCTTTCCTAGAACCCAAGTGGTCATGAGTTCAATGACTCGGTCTGGAGTTGAGATGATATCAGATACTGCCCAGTCTAAAATTTCTTCTGGCCTATACTTGAAAGCATCTGTTTGAAGAAATTGCACTTGCTCGTCTTGCATAAGGTCTTCGCGTAGTTCTGATCTATCAATTGCTATAACTTTAGCGCCATTCTTTCTTGCAATATAGGTCCAGCCTCCTGGACATGCTCCGAGATCAATTAAGGTCTCTCCATTAGAGATATTTTTTCCAAGAATTTCTTGGGCCTCTACAATTTTCTTAAAAGCTCGTGAAGGAGCCTTCTTATCGTCCTCAACGTTATTAAACCCTCCAACGTAAGGAGAGTAGAGGCTATTATAGTGACTGACTTCTTCTGTATCTTGAATCGAGAGGATTGCGGAGCGATCATCTAGGAGCATCACTTGAGCAAAGGAGAGTGATCTTTCGAAACCCTTTCTGATAATTCTAATTTTATTCTTTCTTAAATTCTTATGTATCTTATCTTTTAAAATTTCAGCTCTTCCTGTTTCGAGCACTCCATACTTATGAGTCATACTAAAGACGTGAAGGTTAATTGTTTCGTCTTCACTTACTTTACTTAAGATAGATTCAACAATTGACATGGCCTGCTTTGAAATTGAGTCTTCTAGAAATGATGTTGTGTTAATTAAAGCACAAGTAGAGAAGGCTATATACTTGTCTCTCAGATCTAATGTATTGGAAGCTTTTAATAAAGGAAGTCCAGTGACTCTGTCAGGTTTTACTTCAAAACTATTTTGAATTTCTTCAACAAGTGGCTCTAACCAATCTATATTCTTCGCTAATATATAATGCAAAACTTCTCCAATATTAATGAGACTTAAATTTAACACTATATTTTTAAATTAACGAGAATTAATGATAAACTTATTACTATGAGTATTGAAAACTTAAATGGAAAAATTATTATTAAAACATCTCTGTTGACGAGAGTCTTCTGTCTAATTGTTGTTCTTGCCGGAGTTTATCAGGGGTATTTATTTCTAAGCGGGGGATTGTATGACCTTCTTGGGTTAACTCTTAGTTTTCTTATTCCCTTCATTGTTTTAAACTTTATTTATCCATCACAAATCACTATTTTCTCTGATGAAGAAATTGTAGTACTTTCAAAGTTCTTGTTTAGAGCCCAAGAATTAAAATTAAAAGTAAGTGAGATTAAACTTGTTGAACTTAGGAAGTCTCGTGGGGGTTCAACTTCTGGAAATTTCAGTATTGATATCTCTATGAAAGATGGTTCTAGAAAGTTTATTCCAACTTTTTCTAAACTGTATTCACGGGATGCAAGAGAGTGCCTTGAGAACTTTCTTAGGACAATTAACACTCGCTGTTAGTATGTTGCGGTGCGGATGTCCATAGTTTTTCTATAAAGTTTGACGACTCAAACTCTATGCCGATAATATCTCTATAAATTTACGGGAAAATCTCATGCTTTTAAAATTAATTCTAGTTCAGATATCTATTCTTATTTCTATGGAAGCTTGGGCAAGTCTTGACTCTAATCTAAGTACCTATATCAAAAGCTTTCAAATGAAAGCAATTTCGAAACCGAATAATTTAAATGAAGTTAAGTATCTCCTAGGCGAGAAGCTCTTCTTTGAAAAAGAGATTTCGGGAAATAGAAATATTAGCTGTTCAACTTGTCACGACTCTAAGTTTGGAACTGGAGATGGTCTGCCTCTTTCTATTGGTGAAGGAGGAGTGGGAGTTGCTCATAAGAGATTCGCAACAAGTTCTATGCAGGTTATTCCGAGAAATTCCCCCCCTCTTTATAATTTAGGTCACAAAGATATGATCTCACTTTTTTGGGATGGAAGAGTTCAGTACCGACAAGGATGGGATGAGTATACAACACCTTCTGAAGTTTTAAATGGTGACTACCCTGAAAGATGGGATATCACAGAGGCCCTAGGAAGTGCTCTCGCAGCGCAGGCCCTTTTTCCAATTCTCTCCCATGAAGAAATGAGGGGACAAAAGGGAAGTAATGAGATTGCCAATGCTCAGTCTGATGAAGAAGCATGGAATCTTATCATGGGAAGACTTTTAAAAATTAAAGAATATTCTGAACTCTTCAAAAAGGCCTTTCCTAATGTTGAAGAAGTAAATATAGGGCATTTTGGAAATGCTCTTGCTCACTTTCAAGAGCATCGGTTTGCTGTCTACGATACTCCTTGGGATAATTACCTACGAGGAAATAATTCAGCATTAAGTGCAAAGGAGAAGAGAGGGGCCTTAGTATTCTTTGAAGGTGGGCTTTGCATTCGTTGCCATAATGGAGATCTTCTTGGAGGTTTTGCATTTGCAGGAGTTGCTTCTCCTCAAACTGGACCAGGGAAAGATATTAAACACAATGATGAGGGACGTTTTCTCATTACAAATAATGAAATGGACAAGTATCAATTTAGAATACCTCCTCTTCGAAATATTGCTCTAACGGCTCCTTATTTTCATTCGGGAGCTTATAAAACATTAAGTGATGTTATTGAACACTATAGAAGTGGTATTAAGGGAATAGATAATTACTCAAGTGATTGGTTAGATGAGTTTCTAGATAAGAATTATCCTGAAAGATTATTTATCGAAACAAATCGCTATATGATTTTTAAAAAGAAAGAAGCTGCTCACCCTCTAATTTCAGGGCAGATTATTCGCATGACTGATTCAGACAAGAGCGATCTATTGCACTTTTTAGAATTCTCCCTAACAGGTTCTGTTAGGGACTAATTAAGTCATCGACCATTTTCATAACTCTCTTATCATAAGTGATTGCTCCATGAGCTTTCTTTGCGTTGAAAGAGCCTTTAGGAAAATCGATATAGTGATTCTTAGACCCTTCTACTTTTGATCCGAGAATAGGGACAGGAACTTTTTCTGTTATTCCAACTTGATCTTGATTTTGATAGAAGTTTATAGACTCAATATTTTTTCCAAGTACTTTGAAAATACCATACTTTGAGTGATCTCCAATTCGGCCTCTGGACAAAGGATTTACGATTCTATTTAATCCATCTACGGCAGCTATCTCCATTGGGATAACTGGATCAATAGTGACGAGTTTAATACTTGCTTTAGGATATTTCTTTGACACTCTATTTGCCATCTTAAGAGCGGAAAAACCACCACTACTATGGCCAATTATTGTAATCGTAGGAGAGCTACCTTCGCCGTAAACGTGTTTATGAAAATCTTGATATTCTTCTAAACATTCTTCGGCCCGATTTCTTCCCTTCCCCTGACTTTCTGAATCATAGTAGTTCCAATTAGTAAGGGTTCCACTATTTTTATCACTATCAATTTCTGTTACAATATTAGTAAGAGGTCCATAAATCATTCCAGGCCACGTATTATCTCCGGTTTTGAGTAAGTACACTTTATCTTCATGGTGCTTATCATCGGAGAGATAATCACTAGCTTTTTTCTTGTACTCACTATCTTCTCGGTACTGTGATTGAGCGTGGAGAAGTTTAAGCTTCTTTGCTTTCTTTGGCGAATAGCCTCCAGTTCCCTCAAAGACCATTACGTAATTTCTAGGAGGCTTAGAAATTTCTTTTTCTCTAATTCTCTTCAATTCTTTTTCAGTATATCTCTTGGTAAGTTCTTTATATTCTTTAGAGTTTAGGGCCTTCTCTAATCTTGCTTTTGCCACAGGCCTTTCTCTCTTCGCTCTTGCTCGCTGTGAATCTACTGACTTCTTATAATCCATATAGTGAGAGTAGGACTCTTTGAAAGGATTTATATAATAATCATCAATCATTCCGATATGGTAATCTGACTTAAATTCTTTAAGTACCTTGAGAATATTTTCTATATTATCATGTGTTCGAAGTGCCATTTTAAAAGGTCCATCAGGACGACAGGAGAGTGCTTTTAAATTCTCTTCTTCTTGGAGGTATTCGTTCTTTCTTCTGGCGAGTTCAAAGTCTTCATTCTTTGGGTCTAAGTATTGATCTAATAAGCGAAGTTCATTTTTAGCAACTTCTACCTCTTCTAATAATTTTCTAGCGGCCTTAAAGGACTTTGTTCTATCAAAAGGAATTAGAAATTGGCATTGATTTTTAAAGAAGGGTTGGTCTTCTTGGAGTTTATCAAAGTACCCCGCTGAATCTATATCCTGAGCAGCTTCTTTATCTGATAATGGCATTGCATAGACGTTGCTTATAAATAAAAATATATGAAAATACTTAAAGTATTTACCCATGACTTCTCCCTTTTCTCTATTTCTTATCGGTACAATTGACCTATTACTAAAGGCAGTATATCTATGATTTTACTAGGTTAGTTAGAGTGGCCAGTCTTATAAATACTACCTATAATCAATATTTTATAAATATTTGAGGACACAATGAATAAGAGTTTACTGACAAATCTATTATCACTATTACTAATTGGACTAGGGTTTATATCTCCGGTTTATTCTGATGTTATCAAAACAATGGGACTCTATTCTTTCTCTGGCGCCATTACAAATTGGCTCGCAATACATATGTTATTTGAGAAGGTTCCTGGGCTCTACGGTTCTGGGATTATTACAGAGAGATTTCAAGAATTCAAAGTTGCAATTAGATCAATGATAATGAATCAATTCTTTACCAAAGAAAATTTTGAAAAGTTTATGAGTTCTAATTCAGGGAGCTTAATTAAAATTGAAGAAGAAACCATTATGCAGACAATTGATTTCGATAAGATTTTTAATAAATTAAAGGAAGCTATTTTAGAATCACCTTTTGGTGGAATGCTTGGAATGTTTGGTGGGCCTGCTGCACTAGAGCCATTAAAGCCTCAATTTGAATTGAAGTTTAGAGAAATTATTTCGGATATAATTAAAGACGATCAATTCATTTCAAACCTTACTCGCAGTGGAGAGGGAAGTTCATCGATCTCCGATAATATTGAAGCTATGGTAGATGGACGCTTAAATGAGCTTACACCACAAATGGTAAAAGAGATTATTCAGACTATGATTAAAGAGCACCTTGGTTGGCTCGTTGTGTGGGGTGGTGTCTTTGGAGCATTGATTGGACTTATCTCAACACTAATTCCTTAAACGTTATAGTAGCTGGCCACTATATCAAGATCGAGGCCTTGATCTTTAAAGTGCTCTTTTAAGTAGAGAGCACTTACTCCTAGACTTCCAACTTTAACCACACCGCAAGTGAAGCCTTTTAGCTGAACAAATCTGTAGTTTCCTAACTGATATTTTGAAATGATATCTTTCTTCTTAGCACCTCCAAAGGCAGAGGCGAGGAGAGAGGCACTTACGGTATTTTCTTCTTTGGGAGAATTCTCATCAATAATAGCTTGCGCCGTTAGCAAGGAGCTAATCTCTAGCTCTTTGAACTCTAGGCCATGTCTCGTTAGGGTGAAATTATAGGGACAGTGTAGACAGGCGGTCTTACAGCAAGATCCTCTATTTTTTAAGAATTGGCTCGTTTTTACTGAGTCTCCATCTTCATTTGTGTAAGCTAATTCTGCCATTTATGTTCCTAAATTCGTTTAATTGATAATTTAATCTACCTTAAGCAGCGAAATGGATCAATGCTCAGTACATTATAGTCAATTTGTTATAAATGATTTTCCAGTGAGTTAAATCGTGTTATGAATGGGGGTATGTTAAAGAGAATTTATATAGAAATTTCTAATATCTGCAATGTTCAGTGTTCTTTCTGTCCAGTTGTAGAGCGCGATAAAGAAATAATGTCTCTTTTAGAATTTGAAAAAATAGTGTCAGAAGCTGCGCCACTGGCAGAAGAGATTTGTTTGCATCTTATGGGAGAGCCTCTGGCCCATCCTAATTTCGAAGAGATTTTAAAAATTACAGATAAGTATAAAACAAAGATCCAGCTCACAACTAATGGGCTCTTGTTAAAGAGATATGAAGAGCTCTTATTAAGTTCTAATGTTATTAGACAAGTGAACTTCTCTCTTCAGGCGTTTAAAGACAATTTTCCCCATAAGAAACTAGATGATTACTTACTTCCAATTTTAAAATTTGTTCAAAAAGCAGCGGCACTTAGACCAGAGATGTACATTAATTTTAGAATGTGGAATCAGGACTCAAGTGACGAAGACAATAGCGATATATTTGAATACGTAGAGAAGTTTTTTCAAATTTCAATTAATAGAAATATTGAAGTAGGTGCAATTAAGTCTAAGCGTGTTTGGAATAAACTCTATCTTCACTTTGATTCTCGATTTGAATGGCCGTCTTTGGATGGAGAGATTCAAGGAGAACAAGGACGTTGTAATGGAGTTCTTAGTCATATCGGAATTCATGCCAATGGAGTCGTTGTTCCATGCTGTCTGGATAAAGAAGCGATAATCAATTTAGGGAATTGTAAGGAAGAAGAGCTCTCAAAAATATTGGTTAATGAGAGAACTGAAGCGATGAGAAAAGGATTCCAGAATGGAAGACTGGTTGAAGAGCTCTGCCAGAAGTGTACTTACATTAACAGATTCAAGAAATGACTATAGAGCTTCAATCAAAATTAAAAAAATTAGCAACCTTTTTAAAGCAGTATGAATTCTTGCATCGTAAAGAGTTTATACGAAAGTATCCGACCTCATATCCTGAAGAGATAACTCCATGGATCGATGAATTAATGAACTGGTCCTTTAAAGATATTGCAAGACTTGAGTCGTTTCCTCATGAAGATCTCGTTGAGGATGTGAATTTTAAAATCTTTCTAAAGAGTATTAGATCTTTATCAAAAGTAGATACATTCTCTGGGAAGAAGACCTCTATGCCTCAAGTTCTAAAAAAGAAATTACGCCCTAAGAAGATTCATGAGATAGAAAAACTTAAAAGTGTTTGCGATAAGGTTAAGGATATTGAGTCTATTATAGATATCGGTGGAGGAGTTGGAAACTTAAGTTGCTCACTTATCATTGATAGTGAGAAGAAAGCACTATGTGTTGATATGGATGAAAAGCTACTTGACTTAGGGAGAGGTAAGCGAGAATTCTGGCCTTTAGAGTCTAAAGAATCTTTAAGATTTATACACAAGAAGTTTGATGAGAAAACTTCTTTAGATGTTAACTTCTCTAAGGATAAAGCTCTGCTTATTGGATTACATAGTTGCGGCGACTTATCAACTAACGTCTTAAAATTTGGTTTAAGAAATAACATTAGAAATATCATTAATATTGGCTGTTGTTATCATAAGATTATTAATTTTCAAAACGTATCAAAGTATTGCCAAGCAAATGGGATTCACTTTACAAACAATGCGCTTCATCTCGCATCACGTTGTGGAGCAATTGTAGAAGAAGAAACTATCCAGAAAAGGCACCATCAGAAAAGATTTCGCTATACTCTTCACTACATTTTACACTCTCACGGAGAGAAGAAATTTTCTAGTATTGGTAACGCTATACCCAGAGACTACCAAGGGTCATTCTATGACTATTGTCGTAAATTTGATCACGAAGAGATTTTAAAAGACCTCGGTAGAGATGAAGTAGAGGACTTTTTCTCCAAGTCTTATGAAAAGGTTTGGAGGCACTATCTAGCTGATACAATACGCCTTCTTCTAGGTCGCTTAATTGAGGTCTACGTAATTTTAGATAGGGCCCAGTACCTCTTAGAGAATGGTCTAAGTATTCAGATCGAAGAGATCTTTGATCGTTCATTAAGTCCACGTAATATTATGCTAAGAGCAGCTCCTTTATAATAATAAAGAAACTCATTAGAAATAAAAAGTAAGAGAAGTACTTCTTTAGACTTTCTGGTTTAGATTTGTTAGAAAGAATGCTTCCTACTAGAGATCCAAGCGACGTTAGAAGAGTAAAAGGAATTAGAAATTCCCATGGAATATTTAATACGTTTACATATTGTAAGAATCCTCCAAGCGAGTTTAAAGCAATTATGAGTAACGATGTTGATATTGATACCTTGATACTTTGTTTAGCAATAAGATTGAGCGTAGGAACAATTAAGAATCCTCCTCCGACACCTATGACTCCTGTTAATAGACCTACAAAGCTTGCTTTTATTCCGAATGATAATATTGAAAAATGAGCACTTGTGGTCTCTTTGGATTTTTTTAGCATAGTTATCGCTACCGCAAGCATAATTGCTGCAAAAATTAAGAGCTGTATTGTCGAACTTAAGTATTTCGAAAGATATGCACCCAAGAGTGTTCCTGTAAGTGAGAAAGGGATAAAGAATAAAGCAATTTTAAAATTTATAGTCTTTGATTTTAGATTTGCTAGAACAGCAGTACTACTTGCAAAAAATACTATTGCTAAACTTAAGGCAATTGCTAGCTTTGGTTCTATTTTGGCTAGATAAATAAGAATAGGAACTATTAAAATGGAGCCACCGCCGCCGAGAGTTCCAAGCATTAGTCCAGAAAGTAGTGCTAAGGTATACGTCATATTAACTCCTTATAATTGATTATACGGAGTTAAATAAATACTTACTTTGATTTTAATCAAGTATTAAAGCTTAATAATTTTTCCACGTCATTAATTATAAAGTCTCTGCCGTCTTTTATGATGATTCCAGCTTCGGATAGTTGTGTCATTACTCTCGCAACAGACTCAAAGGTTGTTACAGAAAAGTCGGCAATTTCTTTTCTTTTCCACACTTGCTCTGGATACTTCAATTTTAAGAATACAAGCGCCTCACAAACTCTTCTTGCTACGCTCTTGTCTTGAAGCCCTGCTAATCTTAATTCTGCATGTCCTAAGTCACTAGCAAGTCCTTGAACTACTTGCATCAAAAGATCTGGCCTGAGCTCACAGATCCTACTACATTCCTCATGAGGGATAATCATTACCTCTGAATTACTTAGTGCTATTGTATTTGCATGGTAGGGGGATTTGGCAAAATACGACCGATGTCCAAATAAAGAGCCTTCACTAAAAACTCTTAAGAAGACTTCTTTGCCATTTTCTGAATTATGGAATAGTCCTACAAGACCAGTCTTAATAATATAAATATTTTCAGGAACTTCATCTTGGGAGTAGATTAAATTGCCTTTTTTGAATGTCTTGATGACTGAGTTCTTTGAAAGTGATTGAATTTCCTTGTAAAGCATTGGACCTCTTTATTTGATCTAGATCAAAGATATTGCAACTAAACTTTGTTATTTTAATATTAAGAAGACATCATTATTGGTCAAGGGGAATGTATGACTGTTCAAATTCAAGAGTTTTATGACGAGCTAACAGCTACTTTCACTTATATAGTATTTAATGAAACTAGCTATAAAGGTGTTGTGATTGATCCTGTTCTAGACTACGAGCAAGATACTGAAAATATTAGTTATGAATCAATTGAAAAGGTTTTGGATTTTATAAATTCAAAGGGGTTAAAGATTTCTTATATTCTTGATACTCATATACACGCAGATCACATCACTGGTGCAAGTGTGCTTAAAGAATCCTTGCCTGGAAGTATTACTGCTATAGGTGCTGGAGCTCTTGAAGTAAGAGAGCATTTTTCAAGTAAGTTTCCAACTTATAATGAAAGTCCATATGATAAATACTTAAATGATGAAGATATTCTAGAACTTGAAGGCTTGAGTATCAAAGTTTTAGCGACACCTGGACATACTCCATCGTGTGTATCATATCTGATTGGTGATAGTTTATTTACCGGTGATTTATTGTTTCTTCCTGATTCAGGGACAGGACGTTGCGACTTTCCAAATGGAAGTTCATTAGCAATGTACAACTCTATTAAAGATAAAGTTTATAGCCTTCCAAAAGAAATTAAGATTTATGTAGGGCATGATTATGCGGCAGGTGGACGTGAAGTTAAGTTCAAGAGTAGTGTAGAGGAGCAAATGTTGAATAATATTCAAATAACTCATAGAACTGCGCTTGATGAGTTTGTTACTAAGCGTGATAAGAGAGATAAAGATCTAAATGAACCAAAACTTTTAAATCAGAGTTTACAAGTAAATATTAATGGAGGGGATGTGAGTCCTTTATTGAATGGAAATAGAATTAATCTAAAAAAGGAAAATACGTTATGAATAATATCTTTGCCCCACTTTTAGGAGGTATCATAATTGGAACAGCGAGCTCTTTATTGCTAATAGGAGTTGGTAGAATATCAGGAATCAGCTCGATTTTAGCTCAAACAATTTCTAGGCCTGTAAAAGAAGATTTTTGGAAGTACTTCTTTCTTCTAGGACTCGTTGTAGGTAGCATTCTATTTTTAATAATATCTCCTAAAGATTACGAAGTAGCCCTCGATCTTTCTAAGACTGAAATTATTCTTGGTGGATTCCTTGTAGGGCTTGGAACTAGGCTTGGAAGTGGTTGTACTTCTGGGCATGGAGTCTGTGGTATTTCCAGGCTTTCCAGACGAAGTATACTTGCAACACTAATATTTATTTCAACAGGAGTCTTAACGGTTGCTTTAAAAGGAGTACTCTAATGGTCGTTTATTTCATTTCACTTCTTTCAGGGGTATTGTTTTCAGTAGGACTCATTATTTCAGAAATGGTGAATCCTGCCAAAGTTATTGGTTTTCTAGATATTTTTGGAGAATGGGATTACTCGCTTGTTTTTGTAATGCTAGGAGCAATTAGTGTTAACTTGGTAGTATTCAAATTTGTAAAAAAAGAGAAGCCAATATTTAATGGAGTTTTTCACCTACCAACTCGCAACGATATTGATTGGAGATTACTTACTGGTTCTGTGTTATTTGGTGTTGGCTGGGGAATGGCAGGTATTTGTCCAGGACCAGCGATAGTTAATTTGGCCTCAATGAACTCTGATATGTTATTATTCTTTGTAAGTATGATTAGTGGAATGATCATTTATAAATACTTAAATAGGTTCATTAAGGAATAGGTATGAAGTCAGTCTTTATTTTATCATTTATTTTTATGTTTAGTATTCAAGCAAAAGTCACTACTAAAGAAATTTTGAAAGTTAAAGACATAATCTGGGGATTTGATTTTACTGACTCAAAGACAATTGTTGCGAATTTAAAAGATGGTGCAATCATTAAATATGACTTGGAGACAAAGAAAGTTGTAACGTTAAATTCTCCCAAAGTTACCGTTACTGGTCAAGGTGGCCTACTCGATATTAAGTACCAAGTAGTTAATAAAGTCCCTTATGTCTATTATACCTTTGCAAAGAAAGTTAAGGGAACTGTCGTTACTGCTCTTGGGCGTGCGAAGTATGCAAGTGGTAAGCTCTCTCAACATGAGACTCTCTTTGAATCTAAAATACATAGTAGTACAGGAAGACACTTTGGTTCTAGGTTGGCCTTTGTTGGAGAGACTCTCTTTATGACAATTGGAGATAGAGGAGAGAGGGATTATGCTCAGAAGTTAGACTATCACAATGGCAAAATACTGAGGCTCACACTAGAGGGAAAACCTCTTGCAGATAATCCATTTGTTAATACGAAGAATGCTCTGCCTGAGATCTGGAGTTTTGGCCATAGAAACCCTCAAGGAATTTTCTATGATGAGGAGACTAAGACTTTATATAGTTGCGAATTTGGTCCCCGAGGAGGAGATGAATTAAACCTCATTAAGAAAGGACTTAATTACGGTTGGCCAGTTATCACCTACGGCAAAGAATATTGGGGGCCAGGTATTGGAGAAGAGAAGAAAAAAGGAATGGAGCAGCCAATAATCTATTGGACTCCTAGCATTTCGCCGTCAGGTATGACGAGATACACTGGCAATAAAAATCCGAAATGGAAAGGGGACTTCTTCTTAGCAAGTCTAGGCTCCACTCATTTACACCGAGTAAGATTAAAGAATGGTAAGGTAATAGAAGAAGAGAAACTACTTACTAATTTAAATGAAAGGATTCGTCAGGTAAGAACGGGAATTGATGGAGAGCTTTATATTTCTACAGATAGTGGAAAAATACTTACTGTCCATCAGTGATTGATTTATCTTGAAATCCAAGTCTTCCTACAAAAGGGAGTTTCAGAGCAGGGGTCCAAAGGTCGAGTCCAAAACTTAGGCCTAGGATATTCATTTCAAGGCCTTCCTCTACTCCCATAGTTATTCCAAATAGGCCATAAAGTGAAAATTGAAATCCTTTATTACTTGGACTTTCGGAAAGTATGTCGCTTCCTTCTAAGTAGTCTTTTCCTACGGCATTGGCCGGTAGCTCTAGTGGGAGTTCATCAATACTTCTTATAATATGTGAGACAAATGTATTAGAATTTGGACCAGGCCATAAACGATAAACTTTCTTATGTGGGTAATCTTTAATAATCTTCTTTGTCTGAGCAATAATTTTTCTCGCTCTCTCTCCTTTTACTTCATAGAGAATTGTCGGCTCGTTATCAAACCACTTTCTGTCTGGAAGATCATTTTCAACTGAGATTGCTGATCCCGATCTTCTAATATTCCAGGAAGTAACCTGAGCTACAGAGTACTTCTTTTCATGAGAGAGCTTCCAAGCAACCCAAGGGTGAACACCAAGATATCCCCTCCATGAGAAGGCGCGAGCATAGTAGACTTGAAAAATATCTTCTTTCTGGTCTTCGGCCTTGACGGCAATACCTGCACTCTCTCTGGAAGCTGATCTCCAGTCTTTAGAAGAGCAAGAGGATAGAAGAGTGAAGAATGTCAGGACGTAAATTAATTTCATAATATGACTCTATTGAAAATCGTTCACTAAGTCTAGGAACGCCCTTGTTCTCTTAGACAAATTACTTGTTGCTGTATAAAGAATTCTAATTGTGTGCTGAGGACCCTTCCATTTCGGGAAAATATGAATAAGCCTACCGGTTCTAACATACTCTTCACAGTAGAAGCTTGGAACAATTGTAATTCCACTACCATTGAGGGCCATGCTTAGTAGCATAGGAATACTACTAGTGTTAATTCTATATTTAAAATCAATATCTTCATCTGCTTTATCTTCGATTGTATTAAAATCAAAATTTCTAAAAGTTAATAATTTATGATTCTTTAAATCTTTTAAGCATTTAGGAATACCAAATCTTTGAACGTACTCTCTTGAGGCAATAGCAATAAAATGAACATCTTTAAACGATCTTTGAATTAAGTTTGAATCCTCAAGTTTTCCAACTCGAAAAGCTAAATCAATATTATCTTTGGTTAAGTCTAGAAAGTCCCCAGTGAGAATTGTCTGCACTTCAACATTGGGATAGAGGTCATTGTATTTTGCAATAATATCTAGAAGAATTGATTGCCCTAAATCCTCAGGGGCAGTGATTCGTAAAACTCCGCTGATCTCTTTCTTTGTATCGTTAATGAGCTCTACTTCTTGTTCTAACTTTAATATTTGCTCTCTAATACTTAGATAGAACTCTCGACCCTCTGTGGTGAGAGCAATTTGACGTGTTGTTCTTCTAATAAGTTGAACACCAATCTCTTCTTCAAGCCTTGAGATCGCTCGACTAACTCTAGATTTTGGTTGTTTTAGCGATTCGGCAGCCTTAGTGAAACTTCCTAATTCCGATACCTTAGAGAATGTTTTTAAGAGATTTAAGTCCATATTGTTCCTTTTATGGAACAGTATATCTCGATTGTGTCTCCTTTTGCAACTTTGTTTCTTGGTCGATAATAGGAAAAACATAATCAAAAAGGAGATTATTTATGAAGAAATTACTAATAAGTGCAGTTGCAATTCTATCTCTAACTTCATTCGCAGCAGATGTAGATTTGTCTAAAAGTGAATTTACTTGGAAGGGAACAAAGGTGACTGGTGAGCATACAGGAAAATTAAAGCTTAAGAAAGGAACGATTGAATTAAGTGAGAAGGGAGTGATTACATCAGGAAAACTTACTATAGATTTAAATACACTAACTGTAACTGATCTTTCTGGAGAGTGGGCGACAAAGTTTCTAACTCATATTAAGAGTGGAGACTTCTTTGATGTTGAAAAATATCCAGAGGCAGTACTTGTTGTAAATAAAGATACAGGTTCAAAAATTCTAGGAACTTTAAAAATTAAAAGTAAATCTAATCCTGTTGAGTTTAATTACAAGAAAAAGGATGGAGCCTATGTTGGAACTCTAACTTTTGATAGAACAAAGTTTGATATGATTTATGGTTCAGGAAACTTCTTTAAGAACCTAGGGGATAAGGCCATTCATAATGACGTAAATCTTGATTTTAAATTAGTTGTAAAATAATTGCGTAGAAAGAGGTAAGTATGGAAAACACACGAGTGACTAAAGTTTTAAAAAATAGCAGAAAACATTGGGTTGGAAATGGGTTCTATGTAAGTTCGCTGTGGAGTCCGGGATCTTCCCTCTATAAATATACAAATCCTTTTCTTATGCTGGATTACGCCTCTCCTATGATGTTTGAACCATCTGAGGAGAGAAGAGGAGTAGGAGTACATCCGCATAGAGGATTTGAGACAGTTACCTTTGCCATTGAGGGAGAGGTTGAACACAGAGACTCTAGTGGAGGTGGAGGAGTTATTTTTCCTGGAGACGTTCAATGGATGACCGCTGCATCTGGAGTTGTTCATGACGAATTTCATTCGGATAAGTTTACTAGAGAAGGTGGTGTCTTTTCAATGGTTCAACTCTGGGTGAATTTGGCTTCTGAGTTTAAGATGAGTGAACCAAAGTATCAAAGTATAAAGAGTGAAGAATTTGATAGAGTCAGTGAAGACGGACATGAAGTAAAAGTTATTGCAGGTTTATATAAAGACCATGAGGGAGCTTGCTCAACCTATTCTCCAATCAATGTTTTTGAAGTGAACTTTTCTAAAAATAGTGAATTTGAATACTTTTGTTTAGAAAAGATGACAACACTTGTTCTTATTCTTGACGGAGAAGTTGAAATTTCAAATGAGAATTACGTTAAAGAGCAAGCACTAGCAATAGAGAAAGATGGGGATAAGTATTCTTTAAGGGCGAAGAAAGGTTCTAAGCTCTTAATATTCAGTGGGGTCCCTATTGAAGAGCCAGTCGCTTCCTATGGCCCATTTGTTATGAATACAAAAGAAGAGCTAGTGCAAGCCGTCGAAGACTTTAATGCTAATCGAATGGGGAATTTATAATAGTCGGTAGTTTAATTTTTTGATACGCTCATGAAATGAGAAATGAGAAATTACATTCTATTTTAAAAGACACTTTTGGTCATCAAGCTTTCCGTTTGGAGCAATTAAATATTATCAACTCTATCCTTGATGGAGTTGATACCTTGGCCATAATGCCTACTGGTGGCGGAAAGTCTATGTGCTTTCAAGTTCCTGCTCTATTCTTAGAGGGAATTACTATCGTGATTTCTCCTTTAATTTCTCTGATGACTGATCAGGTCGCAAACCTTTCTAATAACGGAGTCGCTGCTTGTTTTTTAAACTCTAATCAAAGTAATGAAGAGAGAAGTGAAGCTAGAGAGAAAATATCAAAGGGAGATATAAAGCTAGTTTATGTTTCTCCCGAAGGAATTCTTTCTGGAGGAATAGCGACTTTTTTACAGAGTCTAGATATTAGCTTAATTGCAATTGATGAAGCTCACTGTGTTTCGCAGTGGGGGCATGAGTTTAGAAGAGATTACACTCGTCTTGGTGAATTAAAAGACCTCTTTCCTGAGACTCCAGTCCTCGCACTTACAGCAACGGCTGATGAGAAAACAAGAGTGGATATCTCTCATCAACTTAGAATGAATGCTCCAAAGACTTTTATTTCTTCTTTTGATCGAGCTAATATTAAGTACGCAATTCTGGAGCGTGAGGATGAGCTTAAGCAATTAGATGAATTTATTAACAAGAATCATAAAGGTGATACTGGGATTGTTTACTGCCTTTCGAGAAAGAAAGTTGAATCAGTGGCAAAGAAACTCAGAGAGAGAGGACACCAATCTTTTGCTTATCATGCAGGACTTACTAGAGAGCAGAGAGATCATGCTCAGAAAGTTTTTAGTAATGAAGAAAATATTGTCATAGTCGCAACCATTGCTTTTGGAATGGGGATTGATCGACCTGATGTTCGCTTTGTTGCTCACTTGGATCTTCCTAAAAGTGTTGAGAGCTATTACCAAGAGACGGGACGTGCTGGCCGAGATGGGCTTCCTGCAAATGCATGGATGGTTTACGGCCTTCAAGATGTTATAAAGCTTTCGCAGATGCTTGAGACAACAGAGGCCCATGAAAACTATAAGAAAGTTGCTAGAGGAAAGCTGGACTCTATGCTTTCAATTTGTGAAACGACTAAGTGTCGTCGACATTTCTTACTTCAATACTTTGAAGAAGATAGCTCTCTTAAGTGTGATAATTGTGACACTTGTTTGCACCCTGGAGAAACATGGGATGGACGAGTCGATGCTCAAAAAGTTCTTTCGACTATTTATAGAACAGGACAGAAGTTTGGAGCAGGTTATATTGTAGATGTTCTTAGAGGAAGCAAGAATGCCAAAGTCGAAGAGAGGGGGCATCAAGAGCTAAGTGTTTATGGAATTGGAAAAAGTGAAACGAAGTCTCACTGGAACCTAATTATAAGACAACTACTGAATATGAAATATATTACTATAAAGAGTTGGGAATATCGTACCTTAGCTCTTATGAAAAAGAGTGAAGAGCTTTTAAAGGGAAATGAAGAATTTCTTTTGAAAAAGAGAAAGATTACTCTTAGGGCTTCTCCTGAAGTGGTTCAAACTAGTCATGAGAGAAATGATCTCTTTGAAACTCTTAGAAAAATAAGAAAGGAAATTGCAACAGAGAATGGTTTGGCCCCTTATATGGTATTTGGAGATAAGTCTCTCCATGATATGTGCCAAATACTACCAAGATCAAAAGATGAATTCTTGATGGTTAATGGGGTCGGAAATAGTAAGTGTGAAAAGTATGGCGATTCATTCTTAAAAGAAATAAGGCAATACTTAGAGAGTTCTAATCTTTAAAGTACTTATTAATTACTCTGACAAAATCATCAACCTTGACTGGTTTACTGATGAAATCACTCATTCCTGAATCATAGCTTGCTTGAATTTCTTCCTTCATCGCTGATGCACTTACTGCCACAATAATAGGCGCATCTTCACGATACGTTTCCAAAACTCTTCTAGTGGCCTCAAGACCATCGAGTTCAGGCATATGGCAATCCATTAAGATTAAGTCATACTTCTTAGTCTTGAGCATTTCTAGGACTTCTAGTCCATTTTCAGCTAGATCGACAGTAAATCCAATTGTAGACAACATTTTAGTGATAACGATTTGGTTTATTTTATTATCTTCAGCAACTAGTATATTTATACCTTGAGCACTTTTATTTAAAGAGATTGTGTTAGGGGTTCGTTTTTCTAGAATGTCCAATTCTTCTTTAGACGACTTCGCCATAGGAATATTAAAGATAAAGGAAGTTCCTTTTCCTTCCTCGCTTATAAAATCAATAGTACCATTTAAAATTTCTGCGAGTGCCTTACTAATAGAAAGTCCTAAACCTGTTCCTCCAAAGCGCCTTGTTGTAGATATATCTGCTTGGGTGAATGATTTGAAAATTTTACTTTGTGAGCTTATCGGGATACCTATCCCGTCGTCTTTAATTGTAATTTGAATATTTGAAATATATTCAGTGCTAGAAGTTTCTTTTACAATGATTTCAACTTTTCCCTTTGTTGTAAATTTATTTGCATTCCCTATGAGGTTTAAAAGTATTTGTCTAATTCGAATCCGATCTGAAGAATAAACTCTTGCTAATTTATTTTGCCAAAAGAGTTCTATCTTATTTTGAGCAACACTTGAATTGAACATTAGTTTTTTTACTTCTTCAATTTCTTCATAAAGATCAAATGGGAGTGATTCGACTTCAATACCGCCAGATTCTATTTTGGAAAAGTCTAGGATATCATTAATGATTTTTAATAGGTCTTCACTACTTTTCTTAATTATATTTAAATACTCAATATTTTCTTTCTTCTCTACTTTTTGAAAGAGTAATGCAGATATTCCAAGAATTCCATTCAAAGGTGTTCGGATTTCGTGACTCATATTTGCTAAGAAGTTAGATTTAACTTCGTTTGCTTGAACTAGTTTTCTTGTTCTCTCTTCGACTTTTATCTCTAGTTCTTCATTAGATCTTTCTAATTCTATCTGTGACGTTTCAAGTTTTTTCTTGGTTTCTTCAAGAGTACTTTCTCGTCCAGTTATGATTAGGAGAAAACAACCAATAATACTTAAAACAAATAATCCACCGGCAAGAACGTACCACGCATACCATGTCTGGTGTTCAATATTGTATGCATTTGTCTGATTCACGACTAGCTCCCAAGTTCTATTTTCAAACTTAGTACTATAGTTTTTTGAAAAGAAGCCTTTTTCTAATTTTAAATCTTTAATATCTTCTGATGTGATTTTCTTCTTTAAAGAGTTTATATCATTTGTGTAAATGACATCGTTATTTTCATTTACAAGATAAATTTCAAGACCTTCTAAATCAATATTGTTAAGAATTTCATTGAGCATTTTGTCGTAGTTAAAAACTCCAACAATAAATCCATCTGAATCAGAAGACTTTGGGCGCGAAACTGGAGATAGGGTTAGAAAGCCAAAAGGTTTTTTACTGGAGCGATCTTGGACAAGTACTAGGTCATCAGTGATATGGGTTTTCATCGAACTATATGCTTTATCTAGTGAATCTTTTCTACTTTTTGAGAATGATATGTCTAGGCCGTGAGCGAGCTCATTGCCTTCAAATGGATAAATATAAGTGACTACAACATGACTAGGTCTTTTCTTTGCCGTGATAAGCTGGTTATTCTCACCTTTTTCATTAATTGAAAAATTCTTGTAACCAGACTTTTTTATTCTAGAAATATACTTTGCTCTGTCCTTATTTTTAACAACCTTATTCCAAGAAATTGCTCTTATTCCAGAATCTTTTCTTATTATATTTGATACAAATTTATTAAAGTCTTTCTCGCTAATATCATCAGAGCTATTAAAGAAGCTGACTACGGAATTTAATGTATCTTTGTAATAAAGGGTATGATTATTAAATGTTGAGACTATTACGTTAAACTTACTTTCAAGTCTATTTTCCAGTCTTTGAGACTCCCACTTTCTAGCGTTTAAGAAGAAAATGACAATAAGAGAGAAGAGAATGAGAATTGGAACAGTGAAGCTAAGGCGTCTTCTTTTCCATAGAGTATCTTTAGATTCAAAGACTGTAAGAATAAGAGGAGTAAAGACAACTGTTCCAATTGCATCGCCTATCCACCAAGTAAACCATGAGAAAGAAAAAGTCTCTAAGGAAATAACTCCAGAGAAGAAGAGTGTGGAGACTCCTATCGTTGAATTAATCATACAACCTAGAGGGCCAGCAATGAATAGAAATTTAGCAACTTCTCTCCAGTTATCAAATCGTAGTTTACTATTATCGAAATGAGTAACTGCTTTGTAGGTGATATAGGTCTGTAGAGCTGCTCCTAGTCCTATTATGAATGCTATTACAATTGGACGCTGAACACTCTCTCCTGAGACTAAAGATAAATGAGGCCATAGATTTGCGAAGAAGGAGCCAATGAGTACTCCAATAACTGCGGAGCCTCTGAAGTAGAGCATGCACGCAAGAGCAATTCCGGCCGGGGGCCAAGCAGCACTTGCAAATCCAGGAGGAATCGCAAGCTGTAGAGAGAGTCTCGCAGATACAAAGTAAGCGACACTACTCAGGAGAATGATTAATAAATATTTAATTTTCATAGCTTATCTATCTTTTCGGCTTTGATATGTGAATATTAAGAGATTTCTAGCCATCTATCGTTTTTACTAATTTCCATGATTTACATTGCTTCTTCTAAAAAAACAACATAGGTTGAGGAAAATGGAGTGAAAAGTGGTTGAAATTGGTCAAATAAATAAGTTGGTTGTGTGTAGAGAGTCTAGCTCGGGATATTATCTCAAGGAGTTGGATTCTATTGATGAAGTCTTCATGCCTCCAAACCTTGGTCCTGTTAATATTTCAATGAATCAAGAATTAGACGTATTCGTTTACCTGGATACATCTGGAAGCTTGATTGCTACAGATCAAATTCCTCATGCTGTCGTTGGTGAGTATGCAATTATGCGAGTAGTAGAAGTTCAAGAATTTGGGGCCTTCTTTGATTGGGGAATTGATAAAGACCTACTTGTTCCTGGAAATGAACAAAAAGTTAAAGTGAGAAAGTTTGAAGATCATATTGTTCGTGTATGTCTTGAGGAAGAAACGGATAGAGTTTTTGGAACAACTAAGCTTGGTAAATATATTCTTGAATCTGAGTTTAACTTTGAAAGAGGAGATGAGGCCGTCATTGTTCCTGCTAATAAAACAGACTTAGGTTATAGAGTTATAATAAATAAGAGATTTATTGGAATGATTTATGACTCTGAAATTTTTCAGCCTATTCAAATAGGTAAAGAATATTCAGCTGTAGTCAAAAAAATTAGAGATGATGGATTAGTTGACATGTCTCTTCAAGTTCTTGGCATTAAAAATATGATTGGTTCAAAGGACGTTATTTTAAACTTCTTAGAGCAAGAAGGTGGATCAAGTCATTTGAATGATAAGAGCTCTCCAGAAGAAATTAAGCGATACCTGAATATGAGTAAGAAGACATTCAAGGGATCTATTGGAATGCTTTATAAAGAAAAGAAGATTGATATCTCTAAAGAGGGTATCAAGTTGATAAAATAACTAGAGTTTGTCTAACGTTTCTTATTTATTCAAATTAGATAATTGGGGTATAATTTTCCAAACTATCTTTATGGAGTAAGTATGAAGAAGATCCTGATCTCATTTCTCATTTGTGTAAATTCATTTGCAATTTCTCCCGGAGATATTGCCATCAACTTTAAATTACAAGGACAAGATGGAAAAATGGTAGAGCTATACAAGCTTCCAAAGCCTGTAATTTTAGAGTGGTATAACGAAGGGTGCCCATTTGTTAGGAAGCACTACGATTCAAATAATATGCAAGAAACACAAAAGTTTTTTAAAGAACAAACAGGTGGAACTTGGGTTTCAATTGCATCTTCTAATAAAGGAAAGCAGGGGTATATTGAATCAAGCTCTGTAGCTAAGAGTAAATTAAGAGAAGAAAACTCTAAAGCTGATTACCTTCTTTTAGATACGGATGGGAAAGTGGGACAACTCTTTGAAGCTAAGACTACTCCGCAGATTGTTTATGTCGGTAAGGATAATGTCATTAAGTATTATGGAGCAATTGATAGCATTCCTAGTTCGTCGACGAGTGATATAAAGTCGGCAACTAATTATGTTAAAGAGACTGTGAAGTCTATAAAGGCCAATGAGAAGGTTAAAGTATCGAAGACTAAGCCGTATGGTTGTGGTGTAAAGTACTAAGGGAAATTGCTAGGGTCACTAGATGACCCTAGTTTATAATTATTCTCATAGACTCTGACTCTGGCCAAATATTTGTATTACTAAGCCACATCCTCTTTCCATATTTATCGATCACTAGATTACATCCGATTTCTTTTTTTAAAACTTTAAATCCTTCAGTATAGACTATTGGTCTATTGGTTTGATTCTTTTTGAAGGCACAATAAGGGTCTCTTGTTTCCTTTAAAGTCATACAGTTGAGATTTTGATCAATAAGGCTATGAAAAATCCATCCCTCAAATTTAAAACCTCTTACTTTAAACCACTGGTCACGAGACTCAACTATTTGAAGCGGAGAGAACTTTGGAAGAGAATAAACTATTGATGAACTTGTTGAGGGTCCTCCACGTAAGTGACTCTTATACTTTATGGTACAGGTCGCAAGAGTTAGCCCACTTCTAAATAGTAATAGAAAAAGGAGAAGTAGCTTTAGTTTCATTAGTTGATCTGGCTCACAAGTCCAACATCTCTAAGTTGTAGAATTATACTTTCTACAATATTGGATAATTCTGGTTTGTTGATCTTACTTGTATTTTCTATTTTCTTAGAAACATCAGAAATAGATGTCTTACCATCTAGCTCTTCCCAAATAAAGGCCGACATATAAGTTACCTGAAAAGATTTTCCTTCGGGCGTCATTAGAATTGGCTTTGATTTATTAACGGTTTGCTCTTTATTAAATCTTCCTCTTTTTAAAAACATTGAAACCTCCCTGTTCTCTTTATAGTAGTGGATTATGGAAGTAGATCAAAGATAGATATTGTTCTCTTCGACTTAACCTAATTGATAACTTCTCGTATTGAAGTGTCTGAGGTCATGAGAGATAGTTTTAGAAGAGATAAAAAAAGGAGTTCTAATGAATATGATGGTTAATGAAGGTAGCGAACAATATATTGAATATGGAAATGAGAAACTCACTCAAGTATTTTTAAAAGAAAGAATTATTGAACTGGGTGATTCTTTAAGAAGTGATGAGTCCTGTGATTTATTATTAACTAAGAAGAACCTAGAATTAAATAATAGAATTTATGAAAGCTGTTTTGGTGTCCAGTAAGTTACCGTTATAAGGTGTGTGTTCGGTAAAAGCGAATAGGGCGGATGAAAGCTTCGGAAAAGGCCAACTATCCGCTAGTATGGTTATATGGAAAATTTTAAAGAAAACAAAGACATTCATTTACCTGAGAAGGAAATTTTAACAGAAGAGGAAAAGACTCTTCGTGAAAAGGATCTTGAAAATGAAATTCAATTAATGAATTTTAAAAGATCTCTTGGATCAATGCGCGCAAGTCTTAAAGTAAAGAAAGACTGCTTGTCCCGTTTGTAAAAAAAAATCAAATTAACCAAAGAGTGAAATCATGAACTATGACCAGCTTGAGAAAGTTAGTGGAACTCTCTCCCAGCATGGAAAGTATAATGATCGGCTTTACATAATGAAGTTTCAAGGTCCTTGCGATGTTAGAGAAGCTTTGAGTGATGTAGAGCGAATTGCTAAGACAAATAAATACGGAAAAATTTTTGCGAAGGTTTCAACTCCATTTGCCAAGTTCTTTGGTGGAGAAGATTACGAGCTCGAAGCAAAAGTTCCAAATTTATTTAACGGCAAGAGCGATGGTTACTTCTTTTCAAAATATTTAAATAAAAAAAGAAAGATAGTTGATAGAGAATCGATTGATTCTGTTGTTGAGATCGCGACACAGAAGAAGAGTGAATCTTCAATTGAAACTCAAGACTATAAGGTCGAAGAGCTTTCTAAGAGTGATGTAAAAGGCATTATTAATGTTTATAAATCAGTTTTTACTACTTACCCCTTTCCAATTTTCGATCAAACTTACGTAGAAGAGTCGATGGATAATAATGTGAGAATCTTTGGGATAAAAGTTGATAGTAAAGTTGTTGCCGTTTCTTCATGTGAAATTGATTTTGATGCTCAGAATGTAGAGATGACGGACTTCGCAACACTTCCTGAGTTTAGAGGGAAGGGACTTGCTAGTAAGCTCTTGTCTATAATGGATTTAAAAATGCGCGTTGAGGGTATTAAAACTGCCTACACAATTGCTAGGTCAAAGTCATTTGGAATGAATATCACATTTTCTAGAAGTGATTACTCTTATGCCGGAACATTAAAAAATAATACAAATATCTCCGGAAGTATTGAGAGTATGAACGTTTGGTATAAAAGACTAAGTTTCTAATTAAATAAATATATATTAACTTAAAAAAAGGAATCAGCTAATGGTGGTCTATAGTTTTCTATTCTTCTTACTTCTCTTTGTATTAATTGGAGTTTCTTCAACCTTTAAAAGTAAAAAGAATAGTTCAGACTATCTAATGGCAGGACAAGATATTAAACCATGGCTAGCAGCTCTTTCGGCCGTCGCAACTAATAATAGTGGTTACATGTTTATTGGGATGATTGGTTATACCTATACCAGTGGCTTGCAATCTATTTGGTTGATGGTCGGCTGGATTTTTGGCGACTATATTATTAGTAATTTTGTTCATAAGAAATTAAGAGTGCAATCTGAGAAGAAGGAAATGTTAAGTTTTGGTGGAGTTCTTTCTCGTTGGCAAGGTGGAGAGTTTAAAAAACTTAGAGTTGTTGTTGGTTTAATCACTGTTATTTTTCTTGGAGTTTATGCCGCTGCTCAATTTAAGGCCGGAAGTAAGGCCCTTCATGTACTCTTTGGATGGGAGTATAGTACTGGCGCGATCATTGGAAGTTTTATCGTCTTTGCATACTGTTTATCAGGAGGGCTTAGGGCATCTATTTGGACAGATGCTGCTCAGTCAATTGTGATGATTTTTGCTATGGCACTACTTTTCTTTGTAGGAGTAAGTGACTCTGGCGGTTTTTCAACATATTTCTCAAGTTTAGATGCTGTTGGACCTGGATACCTAAGTGTTATACCAACAGGACTTGCTATTGATAACTCCTTTGGTGTTTTCCTCTTTATTATTGGCTGGATTTTTGGTGGTTTTGGTATCATTGGACAGCCACACATTATGATTAGATTTATGACAATTAATAATGCTGAAAGTATGAATAAAACTAGAGCTTATTACTATGCTTGGTATATTGCATTCTATGCTCTTACAATCGGTGTAGGTCTAACAGCGAGATTAATTCTTCCTGAAGCTTCAAATTTCGATGCTGAGCTTGCTCTTCCTTTAATGAGTCAAGCACTTCTTCCACAAGTTCTTATTGGTGTTGTTCTCGCAGGAATCTTCTCTGCAACAATGTCTACTGCAGACTCTCAGATTCTAAGTTGTTCGGCAGCTTTTACAATGGACATTTTTCCAAAAGGAAAAGGAAACCTTTGGTTAACAAAGTTAACAACAGCATTTGTTACAATTATGGCACTGCTGATAGCACTTTATGGAAGTAAGAATGTCTTTGAATTAGTTCTTATTTCTTGGTCAGTACTTTCTGCTGCATTTGGACCACTGCTCTTCTTATATGCGATTGGAAAAAAAGTTTCAGAATTTACAGGAATTTCAATGATTGTTATTGGTGTTGCAGTAACTTTAATTTGGAGACAACTAGGTCTTGCTGGTACAATGTTTGAAGTTGCTCCAGGAATGGTGGCAGGGATTGTAACTTACTTTGTTTTATTTAGAACAAAACTGAACCTTATTAAGGAAAGCTAATGTTTCCAGCTCTCACGACATACTCATACCCAATTGGTGTGAGTATTGCTTTTATTCTTATTTATTTTTACTTTCGTCTTATTATTAAAAAAGCAGAGAAAGTTAAATTAAAGAATATAAAAAAGAGAGAAATCCATGGCGCCGTTGAAACTGATTCTCCAGTAGAGAACGATGAAAAAGATATAAAGGAAAAAGGTATTCATGCAATTGAAGACCGCTTTTCTTTCATCAGTAAGGCATTGCCATTGGCTCTATTTGGAATTTGGTCTCTGGTTGTCTTTATTCCATATCTTGGAAGTATTCCTTCTGTATATATTTCTATCATCGCTGCAGTTCTCTCTGTTATTGCAGGTGTTTCACTTAGGCCATTTTTAGAAAACCTATTTTCAGGGGTAGTAATATCTTTTTTTAAGTTTATTAAGATTGGAGATACTGTCATCATTGATGGACACTACGGTTTAATCGAGGAGATAGGTTTAACTTATTCAATCGTTAAGAAGTGGGACTGGAATAGAGTCGTAATTCCAAATGCGAAATTAATTCAAAAAGAAATTCAAAATCTTACTATTAATGATCAATATATCTGGGCCTATATCGAGTTCTTTGTATCTCCTGAAACAGACTTAGAAAAATTAGAAGCTTGGGCCAAAGAATGCCCTCTTAAGTCTAAGTACTTTGCCAACACTGAAGAACCAACATTTTGGGTGATGGAGCTAGAGAAGGATTCTATTAAGTGTTGGGTTGCTGCCTGGGCAGATAATCCAAGCGATGCTTGGGAACTTCGAAATGATATGAGAACAAATTTACTGAAGAAGCTTCAGCAGGAAAGGGTGAGTTTCCATTTGAACCATTGGAAAACTAACCTAGTTTAAGTAATTTAGCTAGATTTTGATTCGTAAAAACCGAATACGTCGTTCAGGGTATTTCTATTCGCTTTTTCCTTAGTTATAATTAGGTATATTCTTTTTTGAACTAACTGAGGGTCTTATGCATAAATTAAAAGATATTAACTGGAATCACTTATATTGCTTTTATGAAGTTGCTAAGGCCCAGTCTCTAAAGAAAGGGGCCAAGACTATTGGTACGGCTTCCTCAACTTTGAGTGAGCAGTTAAAGAAGTTAGAAGAGAAATTTAATAAGAAGTTATTCGTTAGAAGTCCTAAGGGTTTGTCTCTTACAACAGATGGCGCTCAATTATTTGATAAGACGAGAGTGATCTTTGAAGAAGGAAGTAAAATTCTTGAACACTTTTCAGATGATGTAGTTGGTGGATATCCAGTGAATGTTGGTATCGAAGAGACAATTACTTACGACTTAGCTTGTGAATTCTCCTCTCAGTATTGGGATTTATACACTCCTTATGGAACTGTTAATACGATCAGACAGTCTGAGCAAGATGTTCTGATTGAAAATTTAATCCAAGGAAATATTGATTGGGGAATTTCTCTAAGGAAGCCTAAAAGAAAGAGTTTGGACTACCAAGAGATAGGATCTTTTGAGGTTGTTTTTTGTTGTTCTTTAGATCTCTATAATAAGTTTAAGAGTGAAAAAGATATTCTTGTAAATATTCCTTTTGCTGAAAATAGCTGGGATAAGAGCTTGAACCAGACGATTTATCAGTACCTAAGAAAGAAGGGGATTATACCAAAGGAGAAAATCCTAAGTGATCACTCTGACTTTGTTAAGAAACTCTGTGACCGTGGTCGATGTGTGATGTTTATTCCAAAAAACCCTCTTGAAGAGTATCCAGGATTAAAGACCTTTCAATTAGATGAACCTATAAAAGTTTCTCTCTATGCTATTTGGAAGAAGAGTGATGAGGGATTAATTTCGATTAGAAAGTTGAAAGATTTAATTCAGACAAAACTCTCTTATGTTCCAGAGAGATATGAAGATGTTGATTTACAGATTGAAGTTTCTGAAGTTTCTGATGACTTGTTAAAGTAGTGCTTAGTGCTCCATTTCCTTTAGTTCAACAAGCTTTGCTTTAGATAATTTTTCAATAATTTGGGAGACTTTTTCTGTAAGGTCTCCTGAGCTACTTTTTGAATTTGCTTTTATTTCTTTACATAAGTCTTTTATAGAAGAATTTCCCGAGCATAGTTCCCAAATTAAAAGTATCGCCGCATTAGTTGAAAAGGCTTTGCCTTCAGCATTTAAGAGCATAAAGTTCTCATTTTTGTCTTTGGCAATTCTTCCTTGTTTAACTGGGTAGATTTTTTCTATTTGAGATATCACAATTCTCCTCCCTCCTATCTGGTATATCTAATCCTAACATTTCGGGAAAGTAGTCTCACTAAGTATATGTTTCGTTTCGATTTAGCCGAATAGGTTCTTCACATGGTTCATGTTGCGACGCGCACTTATCAACTACTTAGCAAATGAACAGAAGTGTACTTAATCTCGTATTTTTAGGATAAAATTTTTAAGTAAAAATAATAATGGAAGGACAATGAATATTTCAATATCTAATGATTTAGAGTACCTAGCGATTTTTTCGCTGGTACTAATTTTACCAAAGTTACTTTTAAGATTTCGTCTTCCTTCGGGAATAACTGCCCTTATAATCGGGATTATATATTCAACGATTGATCCAACAATCCAAGATGATAGACTGTTTCGATTTCTATCACAAATAGGGATTACCTCTCTCTTTCTCTTTGCAGGATTAGAAGTGGACTTTGCTGAGCTCAAAAGTGATGGAAAATATCTATCAAAGTATATTGCTAAGTCTTTATTTATAATTTTAATTATGATTCTAAGTTTAAGCTATTACTTCGAATTGTCTTACCCAAGTGCGACTATTTTAGCTCTTGGGATCTTTACTCCATCTGCTGGATTTATAATGAACTCGATGCATTCATTCAATATGGGAGAGGATCAGGAGTATTGGGTAAAATCTAAGGCCATAAGTAAAGAGCTTATGTCTGTGGTTCTTCTATTTATTGCGCTTCAGGGAGATGATATAAAATCTATGCTTGTATCCCTCGCTTTCTTTGCCGGACTCTTTGCTTTCTTACCTTTAATATTTAAGTTGTACTTTAAGTTTATTTCTCCTTATGCACCAAATTCTGAAATACCATTTCTTGTTGTTCTCTCTCTTACGGCGGGGGTCGTTTCAAAAGAGCTTGGAACTTATTACTTAGTGGGGGCTTTTATAGTAGGACTTATTGGTTCAAGATTTAAACATAAAATTTTTAAAGATGATGAGAAAATGCTCTTTAGTGCACTTGCTGGCTTCTTTAATGTCTTCTTGCCGTTCTATTTCTTTCAAGCTGGATTAAAGATTTCAGTAGGGGAAGTGACGCTAGACTCATTTACACTCGGATTAATTTTCATCGTGATTTTTGTTCCTCTTAGACTTATTCTAACGAGCTCAAGTCTTAAATATGTTTTAAAAGAGTTTATTAAGAAGCCTTATCAAATCTCTCTCTCGCTGATGCCAACTTTGATCTTTGGGCTCGTTGCCGCAGGAGCTTTAAGGGCCAAGGGAGAGGTTGATAATAAGCTTATTTATGCTCTAATTTTCTATACATTGATATCAAGTTTACTTCCTTCGATCTTCTTTTCTCTTACTCGAAAAGGAGAAAAAGCATAGCGCTTAGCAATAATAGCCACTTAAGTAGAGATTAATCTTTTCAAATACTTAAATGATTGTTGCTTTGGGTTAGGGGCTGTGCTAATTAAGTCTTATTATTTAAAGCAACAGCTAAGAGATTTATCCAGGTTTTCTGTCTAACTTCTTCATAGCATGTGGCAAAGACCATTTCAGATCGGAGAATTATAATGGGTAGAAAATTGTATGTAGGAAACCTTCCTTTTTCAGCAACAGAAGACACACTTCTAGAAACTTTTTCAGCGTGTGGAACAGTTGATTCAGCAAAGCTAATCACTGACAGAGACACTGGAAGAAGTAAAGGTTTTGCATTTGTTGAGATGTCTTCAGATGAAGAAGCTCAAGAAGCTATTTCAAAATTTGATGGAAATGACTTAGACGGTCGTCCATTAAGAGTTAATGAAGCGAAGCCAAAAGAGCCAAGAAGTGGTGGTTTTGGTGGTGGACGTTACTAGTCCCCAACCGCTAAGTGAGCAGTACATTCTTGTACTGCTTTTTTTTTCTAAATTTGCAGATCTAAAATAATTCAATTACATTTATTATATGACAAAAGATTTTTTCAAAACTGAAATTAAGCAAGTTGGTGGTTATTTAAAAGAAGTCGTTACTTTCTTTGACTCTTCTGGAAAGCCTATAAGTCATGTGATTAATCCTTTGATGGTTGAACTTAGGCCAAGAGATATCACTCAAATATTTGTAGGTGCACTTCTTGTCTCTTCTCCTCTTTGCTTTACAGAAGAAGTCTGGACTTTAAGTATTAACCTTAAGAATGAAAATGTTATGTACCTTGCCATCTCATCGATCGTAACGGTACTTCTCTTTGTTTACTATAACTTCTATAGGGATAAGCTTAGAGGTAATGTCATTGAATTTATCAAGCGTATTGTCGCGATTTATACCATCTCTATATTGAGTGTTATTTTAGTCCTCTTCTTAATTGATAAATTTCCTATAATGACGACACCATATATTGCTATTAAGCGAGTCATTATAATAGGGTTTCCATCTATTTTCGGTGCGGTGATCACAGACTCTTTAAAGTAGTTTCTTATTAATCAACTTCACACTCAAGCAAGCGACTCCTAGGAGTAGTACTTGAGTCGGTGTGGTACTGAGCTTTTCAAAGAATAAAGAGAGGAGTAGTCCTCCTGTTGACGCCAAGATATTAATTATAATCAGAATGATATTATTAACTCTCTGACTCTTAAATGATGACCCTAGGATTACGGCCCCAAGGGATAGAAAACTAAGAGTATGAATGAGACCTAGTCCAAAGACACCAATAATAACGGGAAGAAGAAGGAAGTATTCATCCTTTGTATTCTTTTTTAGTTTTTGAAATAAACTAATTTCCAGTGAATTCTTCGTTATAACCTTATTTAAAAAAAACAGAGAAATAGAAATTCCAGTATAGAGAATAATCATTGAAATATTCTCTACTCTTGTTGCTGTGACCATACTCCCAAAGAGACCACTACTTAAGTGAGTATCTAGATTTGGGAAGAAGGAAATCGTGAGATATTGAATAGAGGTAAGAGCAAGATAGATACAAATCATTCTTGTAGATCTTTCTCTACTGTTAATTTTAAAAATATCAAAGATGGACTTTCCTAATATGAAGAAAAGTATACTTAGGAAAAGTGGGAGGAGACTGATTGATATAGTAGGAAGAAGTAAGTGACCTATTAGGTTTCCAATTATAGCAAATTGGCATAGAGCGAAGAGCTCAATGAATTTATTTCTCCAAATAAAGTGCTTTCCGATAATTGAGAATGTCGCACTTGAGAATATAGATGTTATAAAACTTAATTTATAAAAAAGAATCATTTCCATTATAATTCCAATTCTTTTTTAGGAAGATTAATTTCTAAGTGAGAGACAATAATAATTGAAAGATTACTTCTTTTTTTCATCAACTCACTAATTAGGTCTTCAATTAATTTTCTAGATTTTATATCTAAGTGATTGAGAGGTTCATCAAGTATAAGTACTTTAGTCCTCTTTGAAATACGAGTCAGTATAAGGGCCAATTGCCTCTCTCCACCACTTGAATTAACCCAGAGTCTATTGGCAAGCTCTGGATTTAAATACTGCTTAATTTCTTGTTCAACATCATAGGTCTCCAGAAATTCTTTGAGAGTGAAATTGAAATTATGAGAATTCATACCAGCTTGAGGGAGGTAGGAGATTTCTTTATTTGAAATTAGCCAGTTAATTTCCCCCCCAAGAGAAGGAATCTCTCCTAGAAGGGTTTTTAGGAGAGTACTTTTTCCTGAACCATTGGCTCCTTTTACTTGGATAATTTCCCCCACAGGTAGTTTAAAATTAATTGGAGAACTAAGAGAATTCTCGTATCCAATTTTTAAATTTACTGTGGAGAGGTAAGTCATTTAACTTCCAGTATTTGGTCAATGAGACCATCTTGCATCTTCTTGTAGGCATCTTTACTTAGATAATCAATTAGACTTAGAGGAGATTTTATAATCTTAACCCCTGTTGTTTCGACTAATTTCTTTAATACTTTCTCCGGAGCACTATCTGTTGCCAGGATAATATTAACTTTCTCTTTTTTAATTATATTAATTACTTTTAAAATTCTTGCAGCAGAAGGAGGAACTCCTGAAATCTCTTCAATACTACCTGCATTACTTAATTGATAATCTTTTAAGAAATAAGTGAATTCTTTATGGTATTCCATAAATTTTAAATTGCTTCTAAGGCTTAATTTCTTAATTTCACTTTCTTTTAAGCTTGAGAGTTCAAGAGCTAGCTTTGAAAAATTTTCTTTATAAACACTCTTATTATTTGGATCATTCTCTATAAGAGAGTTGAGGATAGACTTTCCTGCCATGATTAAGTAGCTTGGAGCTAAGTGATAATGAGGATTGCCTGCTGAGTGGACATCTCCCATAGATCTATCAACTGCAACTTCAAGTTTATCTAGGACTTCAACTTCTTTACTTGCATCACAGTAACCCTTGCCTCCAACTTGAATACGACTATTCCCGGAACGTTTTTGAACTTTAGAGGCCCAAGCACTTTCTAATTCAAGTCCGACAACGCAGAAGATATCAGCTGAGGCAACCTTGTGGATAAAGCTTGGAAGAGCTTCAACAAAGTGAGGGTTTTCCGGTCCAGAGAGAAGGGAATTTACTTGAACATTCTCTTTTCCAATTCTTGCCGCTAGCCAAGCAATATCTGTCGTTGTCGTGACGATATTGAGCTTGGCTAGTGAAGTTCCCATTATAAGAAATGCGAGTAAAACTTTTAGATTAGAATACATGTGCTGGATGGCTCCCAAGGATGAACACTACTTGTAGCATTGCCTTTGTGTCTTTATTAAGAGTCGATCCATCATGTCTTGAGAATGTATGAGAAAGACTTGCTCTAATTTTAGAGAATTCACTTGAGTTAAATGTATATTGTCCAGTTGTACCGTAGTCTAGCTGATCTGTAGTACTTGTAAGGTTCTTAAGAACGTCAACTCTAAATCCAATTGAAGAGGACTCAAGAATAGAGTAATCGTTGAAGATGTATCCTCCAAGCTCTTCTGTTTTTACTCCCTCTTCTTCTGATTCTCTAAACCAAACTTCAGACTGAAGAACAAATGTATTAACTTTTCCAACTCTATTTTTTAAGATGTAATCAAGGCCTAGGAGAGTTTGTTCTTCTCCATGAGCATTCTTTTTTCTAAGAAGGTTTAATCCTGTCTCCATTCCTTTAGTCGTACTAAATTCTTTGAAGTGAGAAAATCTTAAGTAGTGAGTAGGGTACTTAGCCTTTTCAGACTCTTCGTCATGTCCAGCATCGTCTTCATGATGATCGTGCTCATGATTAAAGTCATCACCGATAGTTACTCCAAGAGTTAAATTGAAAATAGCTTCTGTAGGAAGAAGGTAGTTGTATTCAATTCCTGAATCAAAAGCGGCTTCTTCTCCAAAGAATTCTTCATTTACTTTTGGGGCACTCGTGAAGAGCCAATCGTGTCTGTGGAATCTATTAAGTCTCCCAATCCCTAGAAAGAATTTACCAACCTTTAAAGTAGATCTTGGAATAAAACTTGTATTCTCTACATAGAGTTCGTGTAACTCAAATTGATTCTTACCTTCATGATTGTGAGCAGCGATACTAATCACGCCGTTGAAGTTATGATCAATAGGAGAGTATAGAGTGATCTCTGCCGAGCGCATTTCTAATTTTTCTTTAGCGGAACTAGATTTATTAATGCCTTGCTCATAGAGCATATCAGCAGCCGCAGATATTTTTAATCCGCCATTGTCGGCCGAAAAAGCGTTACTTGATAGTAGAAGTAGGACTGAAATGAATTTAAACATATTATCTCCAAAATGATGATTCATAATAGAGATATGTTATTTGCAACTTAATTGCAATAATAAATGCGTCTAAGTTGCAAAAAGTTGTGTCTGAGTAAGTAAAGTTAATCCCTTACTAATCCAAATGGTAAATTTCCATTATGCCTTTTAGGATTTCTTCAAAGTTAATCTCTAAGTCCACAAGCTTTCCTGTTTTCATATCAAAGACCCATCCGTGCACTTTTATGTCACGAGAATTGGATGCTTGTTGAACACAAGCTGTTTTGATTAGGTTAATACATTGTTCTTGCACGTTGAGTTCTACTAACTTCTTATAGCGCTCAGGTTCACTTTCAATTGCATTGAGAGTTGTTTTGTGGAGACGGTAGACATCTCGAATATTTCTAAGCCATGGATTTAGAATTCCAAGGTCCTTACTTTCCATAGCCGCTTTGATTCCACCACATCCGTAGTGACCACAGACAACTATATGCTGAACCTCAAGTTGGTTAACGGCGTAGTTTAGAACTGTTTGAACATTTAGATCAATATTGCTGACCATATTGGCAATATTTCTGTGAACAAAAGCCTCTCCAGGCTGAATTCCCATAAGTTCTTCAGCAGTAACTCTACTATCTGAACATCCAATGTAGAGAATCTCTGGTCTTTGATCTTTACTAAGATTTTTAAAGAAATCTTTATCAATTGCCAGTTTATCTTTTATCCAAGATTCATTATTTTTAAATATTTGTTTTATATCCATTTTCTACCTATCTTATTTTTTAAAAACTTCATCTAATAAATTATTCATCATCTTGAACGATCTCTTGGCCACGAGAGGGTGATATTCAGATCTCCCTTTTCTATTGGCCGTAGGATTTGTAAAAGAGTGAACAGCACCACTGAAGCTTACAAATTGCCAATCGACATTCGCTTCATTCATTTCTTTTTCAAATTTTTCAATATCTGCTTTAGGGACGGAGGGGTCGATGGCCCCATGTAGAACAAGAACTTTTGACTTAATATTTTTAGCGTCTTTAATATCTGGAGTATTTAAATTTCCATGAAAAGAGATGACGGCCTTTAAGTCTTTTCCTGATCTTGCTGACTCAAGAACGGCTCCTCCTCCAAAGCAGAAACCGATTGCTGCTACTCTTGAAGAATCTCCTCCTAATTTCTTTCCCTCTACCTTTAAAACATCAACAGCTTTATTGGTCATTGTTCTAAGAAGTGGAATATCACTTCTCATTCTTGTTGCTGCAACTTTTGCTTCATCATTATTTTTAGGACGAATATTCTCTCCATAAACATCTGCCATCATGACAATATACTTATCTCCGGCGACCAATTTGGCCTTCTTTAGAGACTCATCAGTCATCCCTTTCCAATTCGGAATCATAACGATTAGTGGAGCACCTTTTTTCAGCTTGTCAGAGTAGACAATGGCGCTCTTGTAGGACGTTTCTCCAACCTTATAGCTAACTTCTTTCGTTAGTATTTTAGCATTTGTATTTACTGCAAATAGAAGTGCAGAAAGAGTGATGAATTTGAACACATTAACCTCTAAGTTTATTAAGCAATTTGTAAGAACTTTCTTCTTAAAAAGTCACTAAATGCTAGCACTAGAGATCCGGCAAGAGAAGCACCGATTACCCAAATTAATGTTAAATCTAAATATAGCTTCGCACCAAAAAGTAAGAATATCCCTAGAGATAGCCCTGAAATCGCTAAGTAATAGAGTCCTCTTGTATTTCTAATTACTCGAACTTCTTCAATATCTAAGAGATAAGCGGCCACGATAGCGCCTGTTCCTAGAAAAATAGAGCCGCAAATCATCATGCAAATATGTTCTCCAAAAGTGTGGTGGAAGTAGTGAAAGAGTTTGTGATTATTGGTTAGGCTCAATGTAAATTGAGGACAAAATAGCATTGTAAGAAGGCCAACAAAGAGTTGAAGTGAGAGCAGCTTTAAAAAGACAATTTGCTTATTTGGATTTAAGTCTCTTTCGACTCTATTTAATATTGAATGACTAATTTGCCTTGGTGTGGATTCCGAAGAGTGAGCAAAGTCTAAGTAGTCATCTTTGAATTTGTCTTTCTTACTCATGGTGATCTCCAGTGAGAGTCATTTTTATTTTCTTTATGGCCCGTGAGAATATTTTTCGTGCATTGCTCTGACTTATATTTAATGCACTTGAAATTTCCTCATAATCTTGGTCTGAAATAAATTTTAAGTTTAATACTTTTCTCTCTTTGTCTGAGAGGGATTCGTACTCATCTAAGTTTAAGTTGTCCTCAATGTTAAGAGGTTCAACAGCTTGTTCTATATATTCAATATGAATGACTTTCTTTTTCTTGCAGAAGTCTAGTAGTTCAGACCGTGCAATTGTGTAGAGCCATTGCATGAAGAGAAATTTCGGATTGAAGTGATGTCTCGACTTATGAACCTTTAAGAAAGTATTTTGGAAGACTTCTTCTACGTTATCTTGATTTGGAAGTCTCTTTCTCAAATAGCTATAAACCTTCGCTTCATGTTTTCGATACAAGGTTTCAAAGGCCTTGTGGTCTCCATTTTGGTATTTCACCATTAATTGCTCGTCTTTAATCACTTGAGCCTTTGACTGTGGGACCATTTCTCTTATACCTTATTACGATGAGTGTTTATTCTTTGTGACATAATCTTTTAAGTAACTGAAAATTAGAGATATTTTTCAAAAAATAAAAGTCTCTGTCACAAATTTTAAGACATAATCGTAAATATACAAGTAAATTAGATTAGTTCTTATAAGGAGTTTATATGCGTAAATTAATTCTACTTTTTTCCCTGCTATTTTTAAATAATATAGCGTTTTCAAAAGATTCTCTGGATGAAAAATCAAAAGAGGAAGTTTTAAATGTTTTAGAAGTTAATGAAGCTCTTCATGCATCGTTCTTTAAATATAATGCAAAAGATGTTCAGGCCAATGCTGAGAAGACTGCCGCGGCGATAGCTAAAGTCTCTAATAAAGAAGTAAAGAAACTCTTAGAAAACGCGTCGAAAAAACTTAGTGAAATAAAAGAGGGAGCAGACAGAGAATCTAATAATAAGAATTATCACCAAGCATCTATGGCGATGATTTATGTGATTAATAAGTACGACCTAGGGGACAAGTATAGTGGTTATAGATGTCCGATGGTTAAGAAGAAATGGGTTCAAAATAGCCAGAAGATGGGACGAGTTCACAATCCTTACGCTCCTGAGATGCCTCATTGCGGCGGGAGAATGAAGTAATTTACTTATCTAAAATTTGCTTTGTGTCACAAAGTGAATACTAATTGGCCGCCGCTTTGTGTTGTTCTCCTCTTTTAGAGGTGTTCATCTTTACCAAAAGGCGGCTTTGATATATTCTAGCTCTCGTAATTAAAGACCATTCTTTAGGAGATCTAATGTCAAACAAAACATCAAAGATTATTTATACAAAAACTGATGAAGCTCCAGCTCTAGCGACAGAGTCTCTTCTTCCAATTGTGAAAGCATTTACTGCTACCGCTGGAATCGAAGTTGAGACGAGAGATATCTCTCTTGCGGGAAGAGTTCTTGCTAACTTTCCTGAGAATTTAAAAGCTGATCAGAAAATCTCTGATGCACTTACAGAATTAGGAGAGCTTGCTAAGACTCCGGAAGCAAATATTGTTAAGCTTCCAAATATTTCAGCTTCTATCCCTCAGTTAAAAGCGTGTATCGCTGAACTTCAATCGCAAGGATATAATATTCCAAGTTATCCTGAGACAGCTGAAACTGAAGCAGATAAAGATGTAAAACTTAGATACGCAAAAGTTCTAGGTTCTGCAGTGAACCCAGTCCTTAGAGAAGGTAACTCAGACAGAAGAGTTGCTGGTCCTGTAAAAGAGTACGCGCAAAATAACCCACATAGAATGGGAGCATGGTCAAAAGATTCTAAGTCTCACGTTTCTCATATGTCTGAAAAAGATTTCTTTGGCTCTGAGAAGTCACACACTCTAGATTCTGCAACTGATGTGAAAATTCAATTCGTAGCAGACTCTGGTGAAACAACAATTCTAAAAGAGAAGACATCTCTTCTTGCTGACGAAGTGATTGACTGCTCAGTGATGAATAAGAATGCGCTTAGATCTTTTCTAACTGAACAGGTTAAAGACGCAAAAGAAAAAGGTGTTCTCTTTTCAGTTCATCTAAAAGCAACAATGATGAAAGTTTCTGATCCAATTATCTTTGGTCATGTTGTAAGTGTTTTCTTTAATGATGTTTTTACAAAGTACGCAACTGACCTAAAAACGATTGGAGTTAATCCAAACTTAGGTCTAGGTGATCTATATAATAAACTTGCAAACCTTCCTGCTGATAAGAAAGCTGAAATTGAAGTTGCGCTTAAGACAGCCCTAGATAACGGTCCAAGAATGGCGATGGTTGATTCGGATAAAGGAATTACTAATCTACATGTTTCAAGTGATGTGATCATTGATGCTTCTATGCCAGCGGCGATTAGAACTTCTGGTCAAATGTGGGGGCCTGATGGAAAAGCTGCAGATACTAAATTTATAATTCCTGATCGTTGTTACGCGGGGATTTACGATGAGACGGTGAAGTTTTGTAGAGAGAATGGAGCTTTTGATCCAAAGACTATGGGGAATGTTTCTAACGTAGGACTTATGGCAAAGAAAGCTGAAGAGTATGGATCCCACGATAAGACTTTTGAAATTTCTGGAAATGGAAAAGTTCAAGTTGTAGACTCTAATGGCGCGACTCTTATGGAACAAATTGTTGAAGATGGCGATATCTTTAGAATGTGCCAGACAAAAGACATTGCAATTAAAGACTGGGTTAAACTTGGTGTAAATAGAGCTAAGGCCACTGGGCAACCAGCAGTTTTCTGGCTAGATGAAAATAGAGCACACGACGCCAGCCTAATTAAGAAAGTAAATAATTACTTAAAAGATCACGATACAGCAGGATTAGAAATTAAAATTCTCGCTCCTGAAGCGGCCATTAAATTTACTCTTGATAGAGTGAAAAAAGGTGAAGACACAATTTCGGTTACAGGAAATGTTTTAAGAGATTACTTAACAGATCTCTTTCCAATTCTTGAACTAGGAACAAGTGCTAAAATGTTATCAATAGTGCCTCTCCTTGCTGGTGGTGGTTTATTTGAAACAGGCGCAGGAGGTTCTGCTCCTAAGCACGTTCAACAATTTGTAGAAGAGAATCACCTTCGTTGGGACTCTCTGGGAGAATTTCTAGCTCTTGGTGTTTCAATTGAAGACCTTGCTTTAAAGAATAAGAATGAGAAAGCAAAAGTTCTAGCAAAAGCTCTTGATGTGGCCAATGGAAAATTTCTTAGAAATGATAAGTCTCCATCAAGAAAAGTTGGAGAACTAGATAATAGAGGAAGTCACTTCTATCTTGCAATGTACTGGGCCGAAGCTCTTGCTAACCAAGATGAGAATGAAGAGCTAAAGAATCACTTCGCTCCAATTTCAAAGAAACTGGCTGAACACGAAGGAGCAATTGTAAAAGAGCTTAACGATGCTCAAGGTGTGAAGATTGATATGGGTGGTTATTACCACGCGGACTCAACAAAAGTTTCTATGGCCATGAGACCAAGTGAAACTTTTAATTCAATTCTTTCTTCAATTTAATTTAAGAAAATAATCGCAAAGGCCTTTTACTAGAGAGACTAGTAGAAGGCCTTTTTTCGTAGAGGTACTTATGATTAAAATTTCTGATAACTTTGACAGTGGAAACATTAGAGTCATAGACTCTTCGAACGCTTCTGATATTAAGCTTGAAATTAAGCATGACAATGAGTCTGAATTCTTTCAGTGGTTTCATTTCCGTGTTCAAGCTCCAAAAGATACTCGTCTTAAACTTCAAATTACGAATGCTGGAAAGAGTGCTTACACTCCTGGTTGGGAAAATTATAAGGCCTGTGCGAGTTATGATAGAGAAGAGTGGTTTAGAGTTGAAGAAACTAGCTTTGACGGGGAAACCTTAACAATTGATTTTGAAAATGACTTTAACACTGTCTACTTCTCATACTTTGCTCCTTACTCTCACGAAAGACATCTAGATCTTCTCTCTCTGGCACAGCTAGATTCAAGATGTGAGCTAGAGTCTCTTGGGGAAACTTTAGATGGAAGAGATATGAGTCTTCTAAAAATAGGGCATGGTCCTAAGAAAGTATGGATGACTGCAAGGCAACATCCTGGAGAGTCTATGGCCGAGTGGTTTGTTGAAGGTTTTCTTCAAAGACTTCTTGATACGAATGAAAGTCTTTCTATAAAGGCCCTTGAGATGGCGACTTTCTACGTAGTTCCAAATATGAACCCTGACGGATCAGTGAGAGGCCATCTTCGTACTAATGCTGCTGGAGTAAACCTAAATAGAGAGTGGCAAGACCCGAGTGTGGAGAAGTCTCCAGAAGTTTTCTTTGTAAGAGGTAAAATGGATGAGGTTGGAGTGGATATATTCTTAGATATTCACGGAGATGAGAATCTTCCTTATAACTTTGTTGCCGGAAGTGAAGGAAATCTCTCTTATACGAATGAAATCGCAGAACTTGAAAGTACCTTTAAAGAAGCTTTTTTAAATGCTTCACCAGATTTTCAAACAAATGTTGGCTACCCAATAGATGCTAGAGGTGAGAGCAATATGACTGTGGCCACAAATGCTATAGGGGACAGGTTTAATTGTATGGCCTATACACTTGAGATGCCGTTTAAGGATAATATAGAAATGCCTTGTCCAATTTACGGTTGGTCTCCAAAAAGATCAGAGGCTCTAGGAAGAGATATTCTTCTTCCAATCCATGCAGTACTAAAGAAAATACTTTAATTTCAGCTAGATAAGGGTGTATTCTTCTTGTACACCCTTTGAAAATTCTTCAAAAGACACCTCTTAAATCCACAAATTTACTATTATAGAGCGATATGAATTTGGAGATTTAACCATGGTTACAAGAGATCTAATCTATTGCTTGATGGCACTACCTAATTGGCTCGGGCACAATTTGCATAATAGTTATGGAATTTTAAAAGTATTTTATATCATGTGGCTAAGACCTTTGAGGGGTGGACTTATTTCAAATGAGCACCCATTTGTGACTGGAAGAAGTTTAGAGGACGGAGAACTTATCTGGGAAAAGAATGTTGTCTATGCTTCTAAGAGAAAGAGGGAATTTAATGATAGTGACTCAGTAATTGTTAAGAGAATAATGAAGTATCTTTCAAGAATGGTTGAGAACTCAAGTGCAACGACGAATCATCCTTATGGAAAGAAGAATAGAATGCCTCCTGCTGTTAATTATATTCATGGAACAGTTCACTTTAATGGAGCCTCGTTAATATTTGATGATTTCAAAGATGCTTTAGAGCACTTTACTGATAGAAGATTCTATAGAGATTTCTTAAAAATGGTGATGCTTGAAAAGAGAGAGCCGACAATTATCTTTAGAGATAGAGACTATGACCCTGATGAATTTGCAGTGTTTTCTTGTTTTATGAAAACAAGGTTTCCATTCTTTGGAAATCCTAATGGAAATAAGAAGCGTCTCCATTGGGGAACTCCTTCGCCACAACCTGCCTTTAATTTAATTGTCGGATGGTGGATTGCTCCAACTCTGAAATTAAGAAATGAGAAGAATCATACTTCGATTCTCAGACCGGCCATTGTAAAGAATAAATACCTTCTAAGAGATGATTACGGAGTTCTTGGACGAAGAGAATATTTATTTCCTGAGCTCATTTGGTCTAAATTTACTAATTATAGAATTCAGCTTCGCGGAGAGCGTGGCGGAATGTACTTCACTGATAAGAGAAAAGTTGATAACGGCTTTCTCTATGATCCTTCAAGTCTTATTACTCTTAGAGAGAGAATGATGGAGAAGATATTTGGGATAAGCCAGTGAAAGAGAGAATTCAACTAGCTACGAATTCATACGGAAAGTGGAAAGTCCCAAAGGACTTCACTCCTGGTCGCGAAGTCTTGATTGGATTCTCTAGAAAGAATGGTCACGCTTATCTCATTGCTGGAAAGTATGAGATTCATGGGCACTTTATATTTAAGAAAACTTTCTTTAGAGAATTCTGTGAAAAATCCTGTGAACCACTTATCTTTATAAGATTTAAAGACATATCCCCATCAGATCTTTTAGAAATAGAATCCCTCATTAAAAGAAGTGAAGGAATTAGAGAATCTAGTTGCATAAATTATTGTTTAATTACTATTTTCACAGCTCTTGGAATTCGCATAGAGTCTGAAGGGAGAAATATAGTAAACCTTGAAGATTGTCTACTCAGTATTCTAGAGTTTGGGGCGAGTAGAAATGGAAAGAGGCAAGTTGTAGAAATTTACAAAGCTGTCGACTGGGACCTTCGTCAAATTTTAAATCACTTTAATCTCTTAGAGAAGAGATTTGAAGGGACGCACTTAATAAGTCGATTCTTAGGAAGAGTATTCTTCTTTCATAGAAAATCTCATCGTCTCTTTTATCAAAGAATAAAAAATCACTACTCACTTCCTCTTCTTCGGATTGATCAGTGAGTAACGATATCATTTTTGATATTCTAATCATTGGTGCAGGACCTGCTGGTCTTGCTCTAGGCAATATTCTCTCAAAGAAATCTTCGAAATATCTGATCCTAGAGAAGGGAAGTGTTGGAAATAGTTTTTCTAATATGCCAGATAATCTCTCGCTTATTACTTATTGGAGATCAAATTACTTAAGAGGAGAAGATAAAAACCTCTATGAGTTAGACTCCGTGATATCAGCAAAGAGTTATGCAGAATATTTAAGAAAAATAGGTCAAGGTTTAAATATAAGAGAGAATACAGTTGTTAAGAGCGTCGAAAAAATAGATCGAATCTTTCATATAACGACTGAGGAAGGAGTCTTCTTAGCAAAGAAGGTTGTAGATGCAAGTGGTTATTTCTCGAAACCTTTCACTCCTTCCTTTTCTAAAGTAAACCCAACTTGTGAGATGATTCACTTTAGTCAATATAAGAATAATTCCATTATAGGAAGTGATGACAGAGTCTTAATCGTTGGTGCTAGACTTTCTGCAGGCCAGGTCCTCGAGGAAGTTGCCCAAAGAACAAAGAATCTCTTTCTTTGTACGAGAGGGGAAGTAAAGTTCTCTTCTAAAGAATCAATTCGTAAATGGTGTCTTCGTAATATAAAATTCATAGATTTTCTGATCTCTCTTTTTTCACTACGAAAGAAGTTAGAAGTATATATGGACCTCGAAAGAAGGCCTTTAATCGAAAATATTAGAAAGTATCCAGAAATTTTCAGTGTTGAAGGAAGAGTCGTCACATTTAAAAATGGTCAGTCTCTTGAAGTTGATAAGATCATCTTTGCAACAGGTTTCTGTGAGACTACTCCTCATATCACTGGCGATTATCAGAGAGGACATATTCAAAGCTTTACAACTCCAGGTCTTTACTTCTTAGGTCGTGAGTGTCTATTTAACTTTAAGAGTCGCTTCTTAAGAGGAATACGTGAAGATGCTTTTAGGCTCGCTAAGAAAATAGAGGAGACCCTATGAGAAAAGTTCTTAGATATCTTCTTGATAATCCTTTAATTACAAAGTTCACTTTTATCTTAATTCTTCTCGGGGCAATGCTTGGGGCTAGAAACCTTCAAAGAACGAGCTACCCTCAAGTCGATCTTCAAAAATTAGTGATAACAACTTTCTATCCTGAAGCTTCTCCTCGTGATGTTGAAGTTAATGTGACAAATAACCTAGAGTATGAATTAAAGAAAGTTGAAGGAATTAAGTACTTCTCTTCTAGATCAATGGAGGGACAATCAACTATTACTGTCGTCTTAGACCAAGACTTTGGAGACTTTCAAGGTGTTAAAGATAATATTCAAAGAGCACTAGATAAAGTGAATAATCTACCAGCGAGAGTGATTCAAAGACCTAATGTGTTGGAGATGAAAGTAGATAGTTTTCCTATTTATGATGTTGCTCTAATTTCTGACTCTTTATCAGAAGAAGAGATTCTCTCACTTACAAAGAAGCTTAGAAGAAGAATACTACAGATTCCTGAAATATATAAAGCAGATATTAGTGGAAAAAGAGAGAGAGAGTTTCAAGTTATTGTAGACCCTATAAAGCTCTCAAAATTTGATCTTTCATTCGATGACGTGATGATATCAATAAAGAGTAACCAAATTAGCGCATCAGGTGGAACAATTGAATCCTATGTAAATGAGCGCAAGATAATTACTCTTTCAGAATTGGACACTCCTAAGAAATTAGAAAGCATTATCATTAGATCCAACTACTCTGGAAAAAGTGTTCTGGTTCGTGACGTTGCAAAAGTTGTCTATGGCTTTAGTAAGAAGAATATTATTACTTCCTATAACGGAGAGGAAGGGTTAGGGCTTTGGCTTTATAAGGTTCCAAGGGCCGATATTATTAGAACGATTGATGAAGTTAAGCGTGTTGTTGAAGATTTTAAAAGAACTCATGGGTTAAAGAATATTAAATTTGTAAATACTCATGATCTCTCTAGTGAAACAAGAAATAGATTAAGCATGGTCTACTCTAATATTATACTAGGGCTTGCGCTTATTCTTCTAATTCTACTTTTCTTCTTCAATATAAAAGTGGCCCTATGGGTATCATTTGGAATCCCATTTAGCTTGGCCTTCTTGATGATTATGATGCCAATACTTGGTCTCACTCTTAATTCGATTAGCCTTTGCGGTGTTATCGTTGTTCTAGGAATGATTGTTGACGACGCTATCATCGTTTCTCAGAGTATCTACTCTAGGAAAAATAATACAGACGATTCACTTGTTGACTCTGTTCTACAAGTGGTTAGACCAATAAGTATTACTATCCTCACTTCAATTATTTCATTCATTCCAATTTTCTTTATTCCAGGACTTCTGGGACAATTTACTGCTGAGATTCCTGCCGTTGTTATAATTGTTCTTATTGGAAGCTTTATTGAGTCTATTATCTTTCTTCCTATTCATTTAAGAGGGACTAATCTCTCTGCAGAGAGTAGTTCTATTGGAAAAAAGACAATGCGCCTATTAGAAAATAATTATGGCCTTTTTTTAAATTTCTTAATTAGAAATAAGTTTAAGTCCTTAGTGGCCATTGTTTTATTACTTATAAGTTTTCTAGGGATTGGTTTGCATGGTTTTAAATTTCAAATGTTCCCTGAGTTTCAGGCGCAAAGGATTTATCTCTTTGGTGAAGTAAATAGAGGGAAGACCATTGCTCATACGGCTTCAGTTGCTAAGTCTGTTGATAAATTGGTAAAGACAATCGGTGGAAATGATGTCGTTTCATATAGAACACGAGTCGGAAGAAATTATGAAGGACAGTATCACTGCGAACAGTGCTTCTATATAAAAGTAGAATTAACTGGCTTTAATGAAAGAGAAAGATCTGCTGTTGATATTGAAGGTGAGTTATTGAGTAAAATACAGGGAATGAAAGGGCTTAAGAGTTTTGGAAGTAAAATTGACTCTGGTGCGCCTCCATCAGGAAATGATTTAGAAGTCATTCTTCTCGCACAAGATCTAAAGACAAGACAAATGGCCGTGGAGAATTTATCAAATGAATTAGAGGCAATCTCTAAGGGAAGTCTCTCCAATGATATTCTCTTTGGAGCTCCTAGTTTTGTTCTAAGACCAATTTATGAAAAGCTGTCTAGACTTGGTACAGATGTTTCTCAGGTTGCAAAGAGCTTGAGAGTCGCTTTTAGTGGGGAGATTATTGGCTTTCTAAATAAGGGTGATGAGAGAAGTTATATTAAAGTAATTTCTAAGCATAGAGAAGATGGATTCATTGGGCCAATAGATGGAATTAGTGTTCTAAATAATAAAGGACGTAAACTTCCACTTAAGAAATTAGTAAAACTTAGTGAAGAGAAACTTCCTATTGTAGTAACACACTACAATGGTGAAGAATCTAATTCGATACTCATTAATAAGGTAAGAGAGGGGGTCTCAGCTTCTCAAATCAATTCAATTATTAACAGGTTTTCAAGTGAGAATAAGAATGTTGATCTAATTGTAAAGGGGAAGATGTTTAAGTCAAAAGAGAGATTGTTTAACCTCTTCTTAGGAATTGGCATTACTTGTCTTCTTATTTACTTTGCTCTGGTTATTCTTTATAAGTCTTATTTCTTACCACTTCTTATATGTTCTTCGGTTCCTATTGGTCTTATTGGAATTCTCTTCTTTTTTAAGATTCACGGAGCACCGCTATCAGCTCTAGGTCTTGTTGGTATTATTGGTTTTATTGGAGTGGTTATTAATGATGCTCTATTGATGATTGAAGTTATGAAGGAAGTTAAAATTAATGAAGGGGCAAGCTCAATTATTCAAGGTGCCCAGAAGAGATTTGCTCCCATTTTTTTAACGACAATTACCACTCTTTTTGGAGTTATACCGAGCATCTATGGCCTTCTAGGTGGAACCGATGCCTTTATTTCACCAATGGTTCTCGCTATGGGGAGTGGACTTCTCTTTGGGACGATTTCTGACTTAGTGATTATTCCTCTTGTCTTTAGTTTTATTTATAAGGTTAGAGATGTTTAGAAAGAGCTTAGATTATTTTAAAGTACTTATTAGCTCTTCAATTCTTATTTTTCTCGTCTATTATATGTCGATCAATATTGAAATGCTTTCAAAATTAAGCTTCTTTGATATTACTCTATTTATTATCATCTTTTTAAGTTTCTACCTATCTTTGAGCTTACCATTTAGATATATTTTAAAAAGAGCAGTGTCGTTAAAAAGCTTATTTGGCTTAAGTCTCGTAAGTAACTTCTTAAATCTCTTTCTTCCAATGAAAGGGGGGACTCTTGTTAGAGCGAGTATTCTTAAAAAGAAGTATAAAGTTTCAATTAAAAAGTACACAGGTATAAGTATTTTATTAAGTGTCTGTAGTATTTTTATTCTAGGTTCTTTCTCACTTATTATTTTAATGGATGAAAGATTGAGTGAGTCAATATACTTTCATTCATTAAGTTTTGCTGCTTATTTTCTGTCTATTTCCTCGTTGGGAGTTCTTGTATTTTCTAAATGGATAAGTGCGCAGATAGAAAGAGACTACCTTAGTGATGTCTTTAAGATGAGAAATATATTCATCACAATACTCTCTTATCTTATGGCCACGAGTATTTATATTCTTAGATATATACTTATTTTTAAGATCTTTAATATCGAATTAGATTATTTCAGTATAAGTTCAATTACTATCCTTCATTTGTCTGTAGGGCTTTTCTCTATCCTTCCTGGCAATCTAGGTTTAAAAGAGTTAAGTTTTGTTGGAATAACATCTCTCTATGGAGTACCCGCGGGAATTAGTCTCGTAATGATTAGTTTTGATCGAATTCTTCAAATACTTCTACTTTCAATTGGAAGTTCTTTATATATGAGCCATCTTGGCTTAAAATTTTCTAAAATACTTAATTATCAAAAAGGCTAATTCAATATGAAGAACGCAATTGTTACAGGGGCCAATATTGGTCTTGGCTTAGAAACTGTTAAGGGATTACTTCAAGAAGGTTTCCATGTTACTATGGCCTGTCGAAATGAAGAGAAGACTTCCTCTGCTATTACTAAGTTAAAGAAAGAATATCCAAGTTCTAAAATTGATTTCATGAAACTAGATTTAAATGATCTCTCTAGTGTTAAATCTTTTGCCGAAAACTTTGCAAAGAGTAGCTCTAAGTTAGACTTACTTGTAAACAATGCAGGAATTATGATGCCTCCGTTTTCTCTAACAGCAAATGGATTTGAGAGTCAACTTGGGGTGAATTATCTTTCTCACTTTGCTCTCACTGGCCTGCTCTTTGATCTTCTAAAGAAGTCAGAGGACGCTCGAGTGATCTCTCTTGCAAGTCTCGCCCATAAGTGGGGAGATATTTATTTTCAGGATTTAAATTTTAAAGGTAAATACAATAAGAAGAAGGCCTACGGTCAAAGTAAGCTGGCGTGCTTAATGTTTGCTTACGAATTTGATCGAAGATTAAAGGAAAAGAATATTAAAATTCTCTCTGTCGCCGCTCACCCAGGTGTTTCAAGTACTAATCTTGGACAGTTTATGCCAAAGTTTATGTCTTTTGGAATGGGACTTATTTCACAGTCTGCTACTGATGGGGCGAGGCCAACTCTTTACGCGGCATTAAATACTGAGCTTGTAGGTGGTGAGTACATTGGACCTAATGGACTCGGCGAAATGAAGGGAGAGCCAACAAAAGTTGATTCAAATAAAGCGTCTAAAAATTTAGTTGTTGCTAAGAAATTATGGGAAGTATCAGAAGAGCTAACAGGAGTTAGTTTCTTATAAGGAAGAATTATGAGTGAAAGTTTAAAAGATAATGTAAGTAAGCAAATTATTGCAGCAATGAAGGCCAAAGATAAAATTAGGCTTCAAGCTCTTAGATATTTAAAGAAGCTCTTTATTGAGAATGAAACTGCTAAGAAGAAAGTTGATGAAATGGAAATTGTGATCTCTTACGCGAAGAAAATGAAAGACTCAATGGAGATGTATCCTGAAGGAAGTGAGCAAAGAGCTGACCTTGAAGCAGAGGTTAAAGTTCTTAGTGAATTTCTCCCTCAGCAATTAACAAAAGAAGAAGTGCAATCTCTAATCGATGAGGCTAAAGCAGCTCAAGACAATCCAAATATGGGAAGTCTCATGGGAGCTCTTTCTGCAAAAACTAAGGGAAAGTTTGACGGAAAAGAGCTGTCTCAAATGGTTCAAGCAGCTCTTAAGTAATTACTTAACGGAATCGAAAATGACTTTAAAATCTGTAGATCTATAGAAGTCGTTTGGTGCTATGCCCTCTATATCTTGTGGAGGGCCATTTCTAAAATGATGTGACCAGTAATCCCAGTTCAAAGTAAAGTCCATTGGCGCTGAAGTTAAGTGCTTAAAGTTCATAAATCTATTCATAAATTTATATAAGAACTCTGAGCAGTAAAGAGTTTGATCGTCCCATCTATAATCATCGTCAAATGGTGTCTTATAATATTCTCTCTTATAAATTTCCCAGTGGTACTTCTTAAATGAAGAGGTATTTATTGTTGGCCTAAGAACCACATACTTCTTTGTGTAAGTTAGAAACTTCTTAATAGGTATGTGATGAACGTATCCAAGTGACTGGGCCGCAAAGAGCTCTCTTCCATCAGAGATGACAACTCCTGAGTGAGAAAATCTTCCACCGCTTTCCGATTCAATAACCTGACAACTTCTACAATCTAAGTCTAGTAGAATGACATCTCCTACTTGGAAATCATTGAATGCAAAAATTTGTATTGAAGATAGTAGAGTCAAAATTGTGAGCATCGTTTTCATTATTTCTCCGAAGTCGCTTCTGCTAGGTGGTACATGGCAATCGCCCCACAAGTCCCAACATTTAAAGAGTTTTTCTTTCCGCCGAGATCTATTTTTAAAATTCGATCTGCTCTCTTTAAAATACTTTGATTAAGGCCATATCTCTCATTTCCAAGGACTATGGCACACTCTCTTATTTCACTTATTCTTGAAAGTGAGTCTGCATTTTTTTCAGTCTCAAAAGCTAGGATTTCAACACCTTGCTCTCTAAGATTGTCGACACAATCTAGAGATGATTCCCAGTACTTCCACTTTATCCACTTATCTGTTCCAAGGGCCGACTTCGCGGTCTTGGAGTTTTCTGGAGTCGGGGTATAGCCACAGAGATGAATCTCTTTAATTCCAATGGCCTCTGCTGTTCTAAAGAGACTTCCCACATTGAAAGAGCTTCTAAGATTATCTAGAACTAAGTGAATAGGGCTAGGACTTTCATTTACTTTGGCAAAATCATCAATAGTTGAAATGAGAAAGTCGCTATCTTTTAGGTCTTTTTGTTCAAGACGTTCTAGCTTCATCAATAAAGTTTGAAGAGACTGTTGGTCTTTTGGATAAATCTCTAAGAGCTCTTTTGCGAGAGTAGATTGAACCTCATCTTCGTGTTCGACTAAGGTTTGTAAATTCTCTTCTAGAATCTTAAGCGCATCAACACGAATACCCTCTCTTTCCCAGTGGTCTTCAACTTGCTTGAAGGCGCGGTAGAGAGTGTTTACGCACTGCTTGTATGTGAATGATAGAAATGCCTTATTAGGTATTTTTACTGCCATTAATTTCTCACTGTGTTAATGCCAGAAGTTATAGCAATATTCACTCAATTTTGCTAAATTTTCTTCTGATTATTTATATTTGGAGCTACTTAATGCAAAAGAAGAAATTTCTTATAACTGCGGCACTTCCATATGCCAATGGACCTATACATTTCGGACATATGGCCGGAGCTTACCTCGCGTCTGATGTCTATAATAGACACAGAAAATTACAGGGACATAAGACACTATTTATAAGTGGGTCTGATGAGCACGGTGTGGCGATCATGCTCAATGCTAAGAAAGTAGGTGAAGACTATCAAGAATATGTAAATAAGTGGCACAAAGAACATGGAGAGCTTTTCAAAGACTTCGGCGTAGACTTTGACTTCTTTGGACAAACTTCTGCTGAGTATCACAAAGAAGAAGTTATTAAATGGTTTAAGAATCTTCATGAAAAAGGTTATATCGAACCGAAAGATTCTCAACAGCTCTACTGTAACGATTGTAATAACCATCTTCCTGATAGATTTGTTGAGGGTACTTGTTATAAGTGCGGCTACGAAAATGCGAGAGGGGACGAGTGCCCTAATTGCGGTGAGTTCATTGATCCAGTAAAGCTTACTAAAACTGTGTGTAAGATTTGTTCAAGTAATAATATTTCTGAAGTGACAGTCACTCAATATTATATCTGTTTATCAAAGTACCATACTGAATATAGAAAGTGGCTTGAGACCAAGAGTGAGTCTTGGAGAAAAACAGTTTATCCTTATGTCGATAGTCTTACAAAAGAAAGCCTTCACGATAGAGCAATCACTCGTGATATTGATTGGGGAATCGATGTACCTCTCCCTAATACAGAAGGGAAGAAGCTCTATGTTTGGTTTGATGCTCCAATTGGATATGTATCAAATACCAAGAAGTTCCTAGAGGATTCGGGATCAAAAGAGGATTACTTAAAAGATTGGTGGAATAACGACGAAGTTGAACTCACTCACTTCATAGGTAAAGATAATATCATTTTTCATACAGTGATTTTTCCAACGATGAGTTTAGCCTCTGGGATTTGTCATGCAGCAGATCAAGTTCCAGCTAATCAATTTTTAAACCTAGAAGGAAAGCAATTTTCTAAATCAACAGGGCACTATGTAGACGCAGCGAAGGCCGTTGCTAAGTTTGGACAAAATGCTCTTAGATATTACTTAATCTCTATTCTTCCTGAACAAACGGATTCAAGTTTTAGTTGGGAACAACTACAGGCAAAAGTAAATAACGAGCTTGCAAATAATATTGGAAATTTCTTAAACCGTTGTCTGAAGTTTACTCAGAAAAACTGGGAAGAGGGAATGCCTGCTAATTACTACCAAGGCTTTACTGGATCAGAAGCTGCCAATAAGCTCTCTGCTGATATTAAGGAACTCAATGAATTAGTTGATGGGTATTCTGTAAAAAAAGGAATAGAGAAAGTTATGTTCATTGGTCAAAGTGCTAATAACTTCTTCTCTGATAATGCTCCTTGGGCACAGATTAAAGTGGACAAAGATCTTGCGGGACAAACTCTTGCTTATTCTTCAATCTACGCTCTATGCCTAGGTGTGATAATGAAACCATTTCTTCCTGAGCTATCAGCAAGTATCTTAAGTCACTACAAGAATGTTGTCAGTTACGAGCAGCAAATGAGTATCTATAGTGGTGATCTCTCTGTGATTGATGAGATTTTCAAAAATGGGCATCACTTAACTGAAGAAGTTGTGGCCCTCGTTCCAAAAATTGAAAAAGAGTTAATTGAAGAAGAACTGGCTGAACTTGAGGCGAAGAAGTAAGTATGGCAGGGTCACCAAAATTTCCTAGTACTGATTGGGCATGGCAAATTTCCTCTAAGCCAGAAGAAACGGCAAAGATTATTCACCCAAGTGGATTTGTCTTCGTTTCTCCTGTTAAGCTCAACCGTGTTGACAGGCTTGAAGGGCATGAAGACTATCTCTATAAATTAACAGAGAAAGATAGCTTTCTTTTAAGCTACACTATTGATTACTTCAGAAGTAAGTCTAGAGTGAAGGGTCTCTCTGAACATGAAGCGATGATTCTATCGGCAAACCTTGTTTGTTCATATCGCTTTAGAACTCCTCTTGGAGTTGATCTCTTCACTGATCAAAATGCTAGCGAAGATGAGTGGAGAAAATTTGGAGAACACCTTATTGTTGTTGATGAGAAAGAATATGAAGTTTTCGTAATAGGGCATAATAAGGGAACACTGATTGGAGTTACCCTAGATAAAATTGGAGAGAAAATTTCCAATTTAGAATTAATTGAATTACCTAGAAGTTACTTTAAGAGAAACTTCTAGGCGTTCTTTAATGAAATAAGGTTAAGAGAAATAACCAACGAGAGTTTCAACTCCTTGACCACTTCCTCCTTGTTGAACAAGGCTTGGTCTTGAGCCATTAGTCCAAGAGAAAATATCTAAGTGGGCCCACTTGGTCTTTCCAACAAATTTTTCAAGAAAGAGAGCTGCTGTTATAGCTCCTCCGTGCCCTGATGCTGAATTTACCATGTCTGCAAAGTCAGACTTTAGTCCGGAAAAGTATGGATTATAAAGAGGCATTCTCCAAACGAGGTCTCCCATTCTTGAAGAAGACTCTTGTAAAGAGTTTGCTAGCTCATCATGATTAGAAAAGAGACTTGCAATATCTTGCCCTAGAGCAACTTTTCCAGCCCCTGTAAGTGTCGCAACGTCGATAATAACTTCTGGTTTTAGATCTAGCGCCAAATCAATTGCATCAGCAAGAGCGAGTCTTCCTTCCGCATCGGTGTTGTGAATTTCTACACTCATTCCATTTCTGGCAATAATGATATCACTTGGCCTTGTGGCATTTTCACTCACGGCATTTTCAGCAAGAGAGAGGTAGATGTCGACGTTCTTTTTCACGTCTGAACTCTCTAGCCATCTAGAGAAGCCGACTAGGCATGCAGAGCCACCCATATCTTTTTTCATATATCTCATTCCCTCTGCGGACTTCATGTCGAGTCCACCAGAGTCAAATGTAATACCTTTTCCAACTAGAGCTATCGACTTTCCTTCTGCATTCTTTGGACGATAAGCAAGATGAACAATGCGTGGCTTATTATTTGAAGAAACTCCAACAGATAGAAGGAGATTGCAATTTTCTTTGGCCAATTTCTTTTCATCTAAGACTGTAACTTTAATTGTCTTACTTGTTTTGAAAAGCTCCTTCATATTGTCCGCGTAAGTGACAGGGTTTAAATCATTCGGTGGAAGATTAACTAAGTGTCTTGCTTGATTTACTCCAAGAGCAATAGACTTTGCCTTTTGTATTAGTGATGTTGCTAGTTTCTTTCCATCTCTATTAAATTTAAATGCTCCAACTAATTCTTTCTTTGCAAAACGATAGAGCGCTAGTTCGACTCCAACGATTGAGCCAATCACTTCGTCGTCACTAATACCTTCAAAATGAAATGTAATCTCTTTGGATTTATCAGAAAGCACAGTGCTGATGAGTTGTCCTATTTCTTCTCTAGCATGAGCATATGGACTTCTAACGAGCTGTCCACCGTGAGAAGAAGATTTCTCAGGATTTAAATTTTCTAAGTAAATAGGTCCCATATTTCCACTTAGAGATTTTCTATTTGAATTCTTAAGCGCTGATCTTTGCCAAGTTGGTAACTTTGAGGAAATTACTTTATGTATAGATTTTTCTCTTTCATTATTAAAGACATAAATAGTTGTCTTTGAAGTATTTAATCCTTTAGCAGTACCTTTTTCACTTAGGTTTGAATTAACTTTAAATTGCATAGAATCTCCCATTAAGTATTTAATAACTACTTATACTAAAGATTTAGGGACGTGTTAAGGAGAGTTCGTATTAAATTGATTCGGGATAAATAATATTTCTACAATTATGGAGTGGGATATTGCTATGCTCTCTAAAGAGTGCTCCTTCAGAAACGATTCCTCCGATAGTGAGGTGAAAATCTATCGTAATATTTGTATGCTCATCAGAGAAGGTAAAAGAATCTTCATTCAAATGATAATTAGAGTCCGGAATTATATAATACTTTTCAAGTTCTGTTTCACCAAGAAAGAGAAGGTATGAAATATTCGAAGCAGGGCTCTTCTTAAAGACGACTAAAATATCCTGCCAAGGAGAGTCACATTGTACTTCTAGAGCTGAAGCACTAGAAATCGAAAGTAGTAATATTAAAGCAGCAATGATATTTTTCATGTAATATTTGTAAACCAATAAATATTTAAGAGCAATAAAAGTATACAATTTACATAAATAAAAGGCCTTATGAGTAAACAACTTCACGACGTTCAATTTAGTAATAACTTCGTTGATTCGTTTTCAGGAATCGATGAAGTCACTAGAACCCCTAGCATGACAGAGGGGGCACTCTACTCTAGGGCGATGCCGACACCGGTTTCGGCCCCTCATCTGGTCGCTTATTCATTCGGGCTAGGAAGAGTTATAGGATTGAGTGAAACTCTAGATAAGGCAAGTATTGAAATGCTTTCGGGAAATAGAGTTACGGAAACGATGATTCCTTACGCCGCTTGCTACGGGGGATATCAATTTGGTCATTGGGCAAATCAGCTTGGAGATGGAAGGGCGATAACTCTTGGAGAGATTATTAAAGACGATGGAGTCTATGAACTTCAATTAAAAGGTGCCGGAACAACTGCCTATTCTAGAAGGGGAGATGGGAGAGCGGTACTCAGATCATCGGTGAGAGAGTTCTTAATGAGTGAAGCGATGTTTCACTTAGGAGTTCCAACAACGAGGGCCTTAAGTCTAGTAGATACAGGGGATAAAGTCCTGCGCGATATGTTCTATGATGGAAATGCAGATTATGAAAATGGCGCTATTGTGGCGAGAGTTGCTCCGAGTTTTCTTCGTTTTGGAAATTTTCAAATACTTTTTGCAAGAGGAGAGAGTGAAAATTTACAAGGATTACTGGATTGGACTGTAGAAAGATTCTATCCTGAAATTAAAAGTACGGGAGATGATCGTGTTGTAGAGTTCTTTAGAGAAGTCTCAAAGAGAACATCGTTTATGATATCTGAATGGATGAGAGTAGGTTTCGTTCATGGAGTAATGAATACTGATAATATGTCAGTACTAGGCCTTACTATTGATTATGGACCCTTTTCATTTTTAGATAATTTTGATCCAAGCTTTACTCCCAATACAACGGATCTTCCTGGTCGTAGATACGCCTTTGCTAATCAACCATCTATTGCTGTTTGGAATTTACAGCGCTTTAGTGAGAGTTTAATGCCACTAATGAATGAGCAGGCTCTACTAGAAAATGAAGTCGAGAACTTCAAAGAGTACTACACAAGAGACTACTATCAAATGATGGCAAAGAAGTATGGTCTCTCATCTTTTGAAAGTGAGACTGCAAAAGATTTCTTAGAAAGTATGAGAGAATCTCTTTATGAACTAAAGGTCGATTTTACACTCTTCTTTCAATATTTAATTGAATTAAAAAGGGAAGAGCAGTCAAAAAGAGATGTCTTAGAATACTTTAGCGATTGCTTCTATCAAAAATTAGATGAGTCCAAGGAGAGAGATTTCTATAATTTGATAAAAGTCTATAAGAGTTTGTTATTGGTCGATTCGCTCTCTGCTGAAGACTCCAAAAGGGTAATGAATGAAGTAAACCCTCGAATTATTCTAAGAAATTATCTACTTCACGAAGCGAGCGAAAAGCTAGAGGCGGGAGATTCATCTTTATTTGAAGAATTATTCTCCGCTCTTAAGGAACCCTATTCAAAGAAATGGGACAAGTTCTTCTGTAAGAGACCTGAATGGGCAGAGCAAAAAGCAGGTTGCTCTATGCTAAGTTGCAGCTCATAACGTAAAAAGTTCACTCCGAATACTTACTCTTCTTACTATGCTAAGTACTATTCTATGGTTAAATGGATTCTCACTATCTTTCTTCTTATGATCTCTATGAGTTCTCTTCACGCAAGCTGTGAAGAACTTAAGAGTGATTGCGAATACTACTCTTGTGTTGAGGAGCAGAGGCACTGTGGGGATAAAGGCTACTTAATTGGCTTTGGTAAGAAGTATTGTATGAAGTTTTCTTCTGATGAGGATTATTTCTCAGATGAAGGTAAGGAATGGATTCAAAAAGTTAGGGAATGTCTGATTAAGAACTTAGACCTTCCAAGTATAGATATGAGCTGCAAGAAGTTTAAAAGAGCGCAAATTAAATCTCATGTTCCTTGCTATATGGAGTCTGGTTATTGTGAGCTAAGTCGAAGTGATCGATATGCAGTAAAAAAAGTTATCTTTAAATCAATGTGGAGACCTTCTCTCGTCTGGGCCGGAATAAAGGTTATTGCTAGCTGTCGCTTTTAAATCAAATAAATCTACTTCTTTGATCTATTGTTGGAAGGAGGCATTGTTTGTCTCCTTGAAGGAAGTGGCTTCTATTTCTTGCTATCACTTTGTAAACACTATCTCGAAGAAACCTTGGGATCAGCCTTAATAAATAGCAACAAGATATTGGAAACTTCATCTCTTTTAAAATTAAAAGAGCTGCATCTGATCGATGAAACTCGTCTCCATTTTTCAAAAGAACGACGGTGTCTAAGTTTTGTTCATTAAGCGTGGATAGTGCTAACTTGGAATTGAGGGGAGAGAAGTAGAAGAGGTTCTCTTTTTCAAATCTTAGAACGAATTTCACAAAATGGTTACAAAGCCCACAGTCTCCATCATAGAAAATAATATTCATTTTTTGGATGTCGTAACTCATAGTAATTCTATTGGCTCCAAATATAATCTTAACAATTAGATACTAGTTAAAATTTTAAGACTCCTTTATAATAACATAGGAGCACTTATGAAAATAGAAACAAAGAGACTAAATATTAGACTTGCTAAGAAGGAAGATATTGGCGAGATTATCAACTTCTTCAAGAGAAATGATGACCATCTCTCCCCATGGTCTCCTGAACAGCCAAAGAATTTCTATGACCGCGAATTCTGGTTCGACTGTATTCAACAATATCAAAAAGAATTTGAAAAAGATCTTTCATTAAGGATGTGTCTTTTTAATAAAACAGGACAACTTATTGGACGCTGTAATTTTACTAATTTTGAGAGAGGACCCTTTCAAAATTGTAGACTTGGTTACATGATCGACCAAGAATACGAGGGACAAGGAATAATGACAGAGGCCCTTAGAGCATTGATTCCTTATGTTTTTAATGAATTAAAACTTCATCGTATTGAAGCAAATGCTATCGTTGGAAATACTAGAAGTAGAAAACTTCTAGAAAAGCTTGGATTTACTGAGCACGGCGTTTCTAAGAAGTACTTAAAAATTGACGGTAAATGGCAAGATCATGTTCTTACCAGTTTGATTGCCGAATAGACTCTAGGACAACAAATTTCTTATTTTGATTAATCACTTTGCAATTGCCGAAGATCTTAGTTAGCTTTTGGTCGTATCTAAGATGACCATTGCCGATGACAATGATTTTTCCGCCACTAAGAAGCTTCTTTTTAGAATCATTAAACATCTGCCAAGCTATAAAATCTCCAATAGTCGTTCCTTGATGAAAGGGAGGATTACAGAGGACAAGATCAACCTCTGGAAGATCTTTGTCTTCGTAGCAATTTGTCCAAAAGTACTGAGCACTATCTTCAAACGAGTTCTTGTAATTACTCTTTGCACTCTTGATGGCCATGTAGGACTCATCAGCAAAGTAAATGGTGGAACTAGGATTCTTCTTCTTTGCCACTAAGCCAACTAGGCCATTGGCACATCCAAGATCGAGAATTTTTTTAAAGTCACCACTTGGTATATTTTCTAAGAAAAATCTTGTACCTATATCTAATTTCTCTCTTGAAAAGAGATTACTTTCATTTTGAAGAGGCTTCTCCCATTGGGGAATTTCAAGTGAGATCGGATATGGATTCTCAGTAGGTTCTTTTGAAAAACTGGCAAAAATTAAACGTGCTTTCTTCTTGGCGAGAGACGTTGTTGTTTCTCCAATATACTTTTCAATCATATCGAAGTGTCCAGGGGACATATGCTTTATCATTCCTGAGAAAATAAAAGGAGTGCCGGTCTTAATTGAGTTTGAAAGTTCAATTAAAATATCTTCTAAGAAAGAGAGACTCTTTGGAAGTTTAATTATAATAAGGTCATAATCACCGCCAACCCTCTTTAAATCTGAGATTAGCCTTCCAGGATTTTCTGTATTTAAATTAATGGCCTTAGTTGAAACATAGGAGTCTGAATAGCTGGTTATTTCCCGGTCGCTTAATCCAAAAGTAAGAGCACCAAAACTGTCGTTAACGATCAGAACTTTTACTGGATCTCTGGTTTCTATTTCACTTAGAACTAATTCATCTGAAGCGTCCCAAGCTTGTAGTTGGTCATTCTTTAGAATTGGATATCTTTTTAACTTCTCTAACTTGCTCATAGTGATTTCTAGCATAGCTCCGTAATTTAAGCTATTTAGTCTATTTGAAGTTGTATTTATTTCAACATTTAGTAGGGATTAGTTGATAAAGGAAGCTTGGGCCGTTAACTAGTTGAAAGTAAATATTTGAGGACATAATGGCAAAGAAAGTTAAGAGAAGTTATAGTGAAGATGTCACGCTAACTGAATATCGTGATCACACAAAAGCATTTAATTGGTTCCCTGGGCATATGGCGAAGGCCATGAAGCAAGTAGGGGATAAATTAAAAATGGTTGATATCATTCTTGAGCTTCGTGATGCAAGAATTCCTCTTCTTTCTGGTAATGAAGATTTAAAGAAGCTTGTTGGTAATAAGTGTCGCCTGGTTGTTTTAAATAAGGTGAATCTCTCCGATCCTGAAAAGCTTGCGGGCTGGAAGAAGTGGTTTGAAGAAAATGAAAAGAATCACATCTTTGTTAATGCCCTTGATCGCAACGCTGTAAAACTCATCACTGATAAGGCCCGAGAAATTGTCATTGCAAATAGAATAGCTTCAGGTGGTTCAGGAGATAAGGTTCGAAAGTTTAGAATGATGATGGTTGGACTTCCTAACACAGGAAAGTCTACTCTTATAAATTCTCTTCGTGGACGCAAGTCTGCAAAGTGTGGGGATAAGCCAGGACTTACTCAACAACAACAGTGGATAAAAGTCGATAGTGATATGGAACTCTTGGATACTCCGGGAATCATGCCAAGAAGAATTGATACGAGACAAGAGGGGATGTGGCTCTGTGCAACCCACGCAATTAGAGATTCAATTCTTGGGCAGGAAGAAGTGGCATGCTTTGTTATTGAATATCTCCTAAAATACTTTCCTGAAAAAATATCTGAGCGCTATTCTTTAGAAGATATGGCGAGTACGGTAGGGGAAGTTCTTGAGCAAATTTCTTTTAGCCGAGGCTATATTAAGAAGAAAGGTGTCGCCGACTTCGATAGAACATTTGCAACAGTACTGTCAGACTTTAGGAAGGGTGAATTAGGTTTAGTTACCTTTGAAAATAGTCCTATGATATAATTTTTCCATTAAACGGAGAAATTATGGATCAAAATTATTGGCGAAAATGTATCGTTTGCAAGAAAGAAATCAATTTTTCAACTAAGTATTATAAGTGCTCTGTCACATCTTGTGACAAGAAGAGAGCTCCAGCTCAATTTTGCTCAGTCGACTGTTGGGGAGTACATAGCTCAACTCTAAATCATAAGAGCGCATGGGCGGAAGAGTTTCATTCTCCTTCTAAATCAGAGTGGCAGAGCGCACCGAAGGTTCGAATTGTTACTGGAAAGAGTAGCTCTTCTGATTCAAACTCATCAAATGAGAATTTACCAAATGATATTCTTGTCGTTGTCTCTAAGATGAAGGCCTACGTTAAAGCTAAAGGTGATTTAAATACATCTGCAGACGTAAGTGATGCTCTTTCAGATATAATTAGACATGAATGCGATAAGGCCATTGAAAGGGCTAGAGCAGATGGAAGAAAAACTCTCATGGGTAAAGACTTTTAAGAGTTTACACTCTTCATCTGCTTATAGATTTGTAAACCAACCCAGGCGTCACAAGCTGCATATTGAACTTGAGCATCTGTGAGAGTTGGTTGTTCCCAATTTGTGATTTTTGCTCTTTTAGAGAGGCGATAATTAATGAAAATGGCGCAAAGAGCTCTTAAGCTAAAATTCTTAACACCTAATTCTTTCGCAAAGTCCTGTAATTCGCAGAAATTTTCGTCTTTAAAAGGTGAAAGCTTTTGTAGCGACTTTATATCGTCCCTAACTGCAACTCCTGCTTTTACAATTTTAGGATCAGCAAGTAGTTGGGCCAATTCTTTTGGAAAAGTCATTTTATTTAAACGAAAGAGATAGGCATCACTCTCTGTAGATAGCTGTAAGAGAGAAACGTCGTATGTTTCACCTTTTTTAAAGCTTGGCCTAGTCTCAGTATCAAAGCCTAAAATTTCTTCATTAGAAAGCTTTTTAGCGATCTTAATTGCTTCATCGGCATTGGTTACTAAGTGAATCTTTCCTTGAAACTTAAGCATTTCAAGTGCGTTGATTTCGTCTTTCTCTATACTAGTTTTAAATTTCATTGGAATAATTTAGCACGTATGAGAGCATAGTTCTATTTATAAGATGAGGGGAATGTATGAAAGTTCTTGTGACTGCCTTTGAGCCATTTGGTGATATCAACACTAATTGTACACAAATGGTTTTAAATGAAATTAAGAATATTCCCTCCGTTTCAACTCTCTTACTCCCTGTTGAGAATGAGAATGCCTTTAATCTATTAAAAACTAAGTTAGAAGAAAATTCTTACGACTACGTTATTCTCTTAGGACAAGCGGCGAATAGGGATTGTATTTCTCTGGAGAGAGTCGCTTTAAATATTTACGACTTTCCAATTGCAGATAATAAGGGAGTGGTTCTTTGTGATCAGAAAATTATTTCTGATGAAGAAAATGCACTCTTTTCAACTCTTCCTATCCGTAATATTTTTAACGAACTTAGTGGTAGTAATTTTAAATGTGAGGTTTCGAACTCAGCGGGAACTTATATTTGCAACGAGCTATTCTTTAAGGGCCTGAGTTTCACGAAGAAGACAAAAACGAAGCTTGGGTTTATTCATTTTCCTCTTGTTAAAGAGCAAAATTGTATAAAATTCACTACAAATTGGACTTTGTCCGATCTTTGTCTAGTCACAATCAAAATTATGGACACGCTGGTTAAGTAGTTTAAATTTAAAGGATTTTTTGCGGTGAATTGTCGCTATTATTTATTGTTTTTTGGATTTTGCGTCGCATTTCTTTTTTAAGATAAATATTGTTTTTTTATCGTTGCTTTATATCTCGTATAATACTATAAATATGATTATTGAAAAGTTGCTATATTTCATAGTAACGCGAATACGTTTAAGGATTTTTTATGGAAACAGGTAAAGTTAAGTTTTTTGATCAAGAAAAAGGTTTTGGATTCATCACTCCAGACAACGGTGGAAAGGACATTTTCGTTCATATCACTGGTATTCAAAGTGGTCCTCTTAATGAGGGTGACTCAGTTGAATTTGAAGTAGGTGAAGGCCTTAAAGGACCTTGTGCAGTAAACGTATCTCGCAAGTAATACTTTATTTTTAATGATTAAATGGAAAGGAGATCTTATGATCTCCTTTTTTTTTGTATACACTTTCACTGGTAAATAATGACTCAATTCAAAGATTTAAACTTAAGTAAGTTCCTTTTAGAAACATTAAAAGATAAAGGCTATGTAACACCAACAGATATTCAAAGAGAGGCCATTCCTTCTATTTTAGATAAGAGAGACCTTCTAGGAATTGCTCAAACAGGAACGGGAAAGACTGCGGCCTTTAGTATTCCAATAATTGAAAATCTAGTTGAGAGCAATGTTCAATTGATGAGCAAGAGAGTTCGTGCATTAATATTGACGCCGACTAGAGAGCTTGCAAATCAAATCAATGAAAACGTTGAGATCTACTCTAAGAAGACTAAGCTTAAATCAACTGTTGTTTTTGGTGGAGTAGGTCCACTGAGTCAGGTTAGAAGACTTTCTACTGGAGTAGATATTTTAATCGCAACACCTGGAAGACTTCTAGATCTTATGACTAAAGGACATGTTAAGCTCGATCAACTTGAGATTTTTGTTTTAGATGAAGCTGATAGAATGCTTGATATGGGTTTTATCAGAGATGTTGAAAGAGTCATTGCAAAACTACCAAAGAAGAGACAATCATTATTTTTCTCAGCAACAATGCCAAAAGATATTTCAAATCTAGCGGGAACTATTCTTAAGAATCCTGTAACGGTTGAAGTTACACCGGCATCAACACCAGTAGAAGTGATAGAGCAAAGAGCTTATCATCTAGATAGATCTAATAAACCTCTTCTTCTAATTGATATTTTAAAGAGTCATGAATCAGAAAGTGTCCTTGTTTTTACGAAGACAAAATATGGCGCAGATAGAGTGGCGAAGCACCTAGATCGCGCAGGATTTGCGTGTGCTTCAATTCATAGTAATAGATCTCAAGGTGCTAGAGAGAAAGCACTTAAAGCATTCAGAGAACGAGAGATCAAAGTTCTCGTAGCCACAGATATTGCGGCGAGAGGAATTGATGTTGATAGTGTTAGTCATGTCATCAACTATGATGTTCCCCTTGATGCTGAAAGCTACGTTCACCGTATTGGAAGAACTGCTAGGGCCGGTCGAGAGGGAAGTGCTATGCTCTTTTGTGATCCTAGTGAATCAAAGTACCTTAAGGCCGTTGAAAAGCTTGTGGGTTACAAAATACAAGAAGTGAAAGATCATCCTTATTTTGGAGCACCTCCAAGAGTAGCTCCAGTTAATAATCCTGCGGCAAAGCTTCAAAACCCAAATTTAAAAAAGAAGTCTAAGGGGAAGCCTAATCATAATTCAGCTAAAACTGGATCTAAGAAGAAGGTTATAAAGCCAGGGACTCCGAGTAAGAAGAGGTTTTCAGGAAAGAAGAAAGCTCCTGCGAAGTAGTTTATTGAATAAAGTACTGCTCGTGATATAATTTCCTCATGAAAAAGAAATTATATCTCATTCCTCGCTTCTCTAGAATTATACCTACGAAAGAGACTAGGGAATTAGCCAATAAAGCAACTCTTGGTCGTGGCGTTGAGAGTTTTGAAAATTATGCAGACTGGTTCTTCTACGGTCACCTTGATCCTATTCAACGTTATATTCATCTCTTTGGAATGCTATCGGGAACGATTCTCTATCTCTATTCAATTACGACTTTAATGAATCAAGATTGGATATTGCTCATTACACAAATAGTGATCGCAACATTTCTATTCTATGGAACGGGAGTTCTCTCTCACTTCATCTATGATAAAGGTGCCTCAAAATCAGATCCAAATTATTGGAACGTAACATTTAAAGCTGTTATCTATATAAATCTCTTAACTCTCGTTGGAAAGTACGATGAGGTCTTGAGAGGATATGTAGAAAAGTATCCTTTTACGAAAATCGATTATGATCTTATAGAAGTTGATAAGAAGGGAATTTGGAAAACGATACTTAAGTAATTATCTTTTATAGTTTCCATAAGCAAGTTTTAGAGCATCGACGGCCCTCTCTAGCATTTCAGGATTAAATAATTTTCCGCGATCATATTCAATTTTCTTAATTGCAGTTTTTACTTTTTGTTCCTGCGCCATATTTGCATTCTCATCACAAAGATTATCGTAGTGATTTGCAAGAGCTACAATTTGAGAGAGTTCATAGATATCTTTTCCTGCAATTGCCTTTGGAAAACCTTTACCGTTAAATTGTTCGTGGTGTTGCTCTACAATGAGGGCAACAGGATCTTTTACTGAGCTTAGGGATCTTGCAGCTTTAGCACCTTTTATAGGATGAAATTCAATTGCTTGTTGATAGAGGTTGCTCTCTGGATTTTCTAGAATATTGGCAGGAATCTTTGCTTTACCATAATCATGGAGAAGGGCGCCTAGATAAATATTCTCTAGAATCATTTGATGATTGTGTCCAAGGGCCATTGCTAAATAGATTGAGATATTGGCAACATTTACACTGTGATCAGCAAGGGAGCGATTGTGCTTAACAAGTTTTGCTAGAACATGAGTGCTTTCTTTTGTTTGCTTTGCCTTATTGATAAAGTTCTGTGAAATATGCTGTAGATGTTCAACAACAGCAGAATTAATCTCTCGGTCAGAGAAGACTTCATAGATTGTCTCTGTTATCTCTTCTCTTGCTTCAACTAATTCACGGTGCTCTTCACCAACACTTTCAACGAGGCTATTGATTGAATCTTCTTTTGAACTCTTCATCCATTGAATAAACTTTGGAATATCACTTATTTGAATGAAGACTTCTTTTACATCTTTACTTAAGAATTCATCGTACTTCTTAGCACCAATGATCTCTCCTAAATTTTTATACTTAAGGTACTTACTATTTATATAAAGATAAATATCGGCACATAGCTCTTGGTCTGGAACTATTTTTGCTAGGGGGACAGGGGCGTGAGTAGGTTCTTTTTCTGTGGTCAATTTCAATACTCTTATTTTAAGATTTCTTAAATATTAATTCTAATTAAGAGAAAACTCAAAAAAAATATTTGCCCTTATCTGATTGGTCTCGTCAACTTATTCGATTGCTGATTTTGGGTGGCGATCAGGATGAATAATTCTCTTATAGGAAGTCATTTCAGGGTTGAAGATAAAATTCAAAAGAACCTTTGTCCAAGACTTATAGTATTTTAGAGAATCATAGTATTCGGGAGCAGTTCTTTTTAACTCAGGTAATCGACTCCAGGGAATATGCATGAAATCATGATGCTCATTATGAAATCCCATATTGAAAGTGAGCTTGTTTAAAATACCGTAGTAAGAGTAAGTCTCTTGCCCTTCTTTCGTAATATAGTGCTCTTGAATCCATCTTCCCCCAAGTGGGTGAAGTCCAAGAGCAAAGAGTGTCGAGAGAGCTAGATAGGTAAGGGCCCCGCTTCCCATAAACTTGTAAATGAGAATATTAACAATAACTATTACAACCGTATTAATGACTGACCAGCGATCAAGAGGTTTATAGTATTTAACTTTTAATGGACGTAGGGCCTGAGACAGAGAGAAGAGAGCAAGCCAAAGGGCCTTGGTCACAGGATTATTCTTAATTAGATTTGCCTCAGTTCTACTTGTTATATCTGGGTCATATGAATATTCACCGAGATGTTTATGGTGAATCATATGATACTTTCTAAAGCCCATGGCCGAAGGTAAGAAGAGTGGAAGATCGCAAATGATTCCCATGATTTTATTATAAAATGCTTTCTTAAAAACAGTATTATGGCAACACTCGTGAATCATCACGTAGAGAGAATGATTGGCAATGGCCCCGACGGTATAACTCAAGAGAAGAATTGCCCACCAAGCTTGAGTACTAATAATAGTTGCGAGAGAGAATTGTAGAGAAACAATTAAGAGAATATAGAGAGCTGAGTACGGATTTGTGCCGTAGAGCTTTCTGACCTGCGGATACTTTTCTAAAATTTCAGCTCTTCGCTTTACGTGAGCATTCACATCATTAACGAGGATATAATCATTCTTCTTTGCCATATAGCCTAAACTTAATGTTTTTAGATGTTTGAGTCAATGAGAGGCGAAGCTTAGTGTAAGAATTAGTCGCTTTTCTTAAAAAAGCTGGACAAGAATTTAGTCTTGATATACCCTGTGGGGGTATGGAGGAGTTATGAAGAAAATTGGATTTATAGTAGAAGGAATGAAGTGTGGTGGCTGTAAAGGAAAAATTGAAAAGGCCTTTGCTGCTAACTCTCAAGTTTTGAATATAGAGATAAACCTTGAAGAGAAGTCTGTGATTTTTAATTGTGAAGATGAAGCTTCAACTATTGAGCTTAAAGGATTAATTGAAGAACAAGGATTTTCTGTACCAAAGTCACTAAGAGTTTAATGATGTTATTTAATGTGAAAATAAGTGGTATGAGTTGTGCGAGTTGTGCTTCGTCAATTGAAAGTGAAACTCAAAAAATCTTAGGAGTGAGTAGTGCTTCTGTAAATTTTGCAACTGAAAGTGCTAAGTTTGAAATTTCTTCTAATGAAGTTCAAACACTCATTGAAAATAAAGTAAAAGAGCTAGGTTATAGTTTCACATTAGAAATGGAAACTGAGAAAAAAGAACGTGATGGAATAACGCTATTTTGGATTTCTTTTACTCTTTCAATATTATTATTCATGTTAGAAATGGGACCTTTAAAGAAAGTCGTTTCATTAAAGACTAATTATTATCTACAATTTCTCTTTGCACTACCAATATGGCTTTGGATTGGAGCTAAGTTTCAGATTTCCTTTCTAAACTTTTTAAGAAGTGGAAGATCGAATATGAATACACTTATTGGTCTTGGAACAAGTGCGGCCTTCTTATACTCGACTCTAATTACATTCTTAACGGAGCAAACAATTTCTTGGGGCCTTACTCAGAAAGTGTACTTTGAAGCTGTAGGTTTTATTATTTCCTTTGTTCTACTTGGAAATTACTTTGAAGAAAAGGCCAAGAGAAAATCTAAAGATGCTTTAAACTCTCTTCTTAAATTAAGCTCTAAGAGTGCCCTTGTCCTAAGAGATGGAGATTTTAGAGATATTGATATTAATGAAGTCGTGGTTGGGGACACAGTCAGAGTCCTACCTGGAGGAAAGTTTCCTGTTGATGGAGAAGTCCTAAAGGGAAGCAGTGCTGTTGATGAGTCAATGCTTTCAGGGGAATCTCTTCCCGTTGTTAAGAAAGCGGGAGAAAAAGTATTTGGTGGAACGATTAATGGGGATAGTGCCATTGAGTTTATCGCTAAGAAAATTGGAAGCGACACTTTTCTTTCTCACATTGTTGAATTTGTAGAGAATGCTCAAAATAACAAACCTGAGATTCAGAGGTATGCTGATAGAATAAGCTCAATTTTCACTCCAATTGTTCTTGTCTTTTCAATCTTAACTCTAGTTCTGTGGTTATTTTTTGGAGTTAGTAATATCTGGGGGAATGCAATTTCAAATTTTATTGCAGTTTTAGTGATTGCCTGTCCTTGTGCTCTAGGACTTGCTACACCAACTGCGGTTGTTGTAGCAACGGGAAGAGCTTCACTTAAGGGGCAATTGATTGGTGGTGGAGAAGTTTTAGAGAAAGCATGTAATATAAATGCCATTGTCTTTGATAAGACAGGAACACTTACTGAAGGTCGACCACAAATTTTAGATTATTCTCTAGTTACGACTGATGACAATCTAGAGATTCTTAGAGACGTTGCTTCTATTGAAAAACTGTCAGAACATCCACTTGCAAAAGCCGTAATTAACTTTGCACTAGATAAAGGTCTAAAACTTATTGAGCCTGATTTCTTTGAAATTCATAAGGGAATGGGAATTGAAGCAGATATATCCAGTTCTACTTATGTAATTGGTAATAAGAAATTATTAGAAAAGTTTGAAATTAATGTAGTTGAAGAAGAGAATACTATTATTGGAAGCTATATCTATATTGCTAAGAATAAAGAATATGTAGGAAAAATTATTGTTGGTGATAAAATTAAATCAAGTGCTAAAGAGATGATTCGAAATCTAAGAGATCGAGGAATAGAGACTTGGTTAATTACAGGTGATAATGAAGTGGTTGGAAATGCTGTAAGAGATGAGCTTGGAATTGATCACATTATCGCCAATGCTCTACCGCTTGAGAAAGCGGGGATGATTGAGAAAATTCAAGAAAAGAAATTCAAAGTTGCAATGGTAGGTGATGGTATTAATGATGCTCCGGCGTTGGCAAAGGCCGATCTTTCGATTGCTATGGGAACAGGGACTGATATTGCAATTTCAACTTCTGATGTAACGATCGTTAAAGGTGATATTGAGAAAGTGATTTCTTTTCTAGATCTCTCTGAAGGAACAATGAAGATTATAAAGCAGAATTTATTCTTATCACTCATTTATAATACTTTATTAATTCCAATTGCAGCAGGAGTTCTTGTCATCTTTGATGGACCTATGATGCCTCCTATTTTGGCAAGTGTCGCGATGGGACTGAGTTCGATCTCTGTTGTAAGCAATAGTCTTAGAATAAGAAATCTAATATGAATATAACTGATGAGTCTCATAAGAAATTAAAAAATAGAATTAATAGAGTTGAAGGACAAGTGAAAGGGATCTCTTCAATGATTGATTCCAATAAGTATTGCATTGATATTCTCACTCAAACTAAGGCAATCAGAAGTGCAATTAAAGCACTAGAGTTAGAGATCTTGGAAAATCATCTTAATACTTGTGTGAAAGAGGCCATTCTCTCTGGAAATGAATCAAAGAGTGATGAGAAAATTGAAGAAATAATGCTACTATTAAAGAAAACTTCAAAACTATAAGAGATATATATGAACTTTAAAGACTTTTTAGGATTTGGTGTGGCAGGAAACTTTGCTGGACATTTAGAACAAGCTAATGAAGCGAGTGATTTTAAAAATATAGAAGTTTCGGAGGCCCTTCAACCAAAGGCCATTTTTCCATTCTATCTTCCTAAGAAAGAAGAATCATTTCTTTCTACTTTTCCAATTTCTTCAGACACTATTCAAATGCCTGACACTGATTATGATGTGCAAATAGAGCCAGAAGTAGCACTTATTTGTGAAGTTAAATATATTGAGAATAAGATCGTCTCTCTCTCTCCAAAGAAATTTACAGCATATAATGATTGCTCCATAAGAAGGCCTGGGGCAAAGAAAATAAGTGAGAAGAAGAATTGGGGAGAATGTTCTAAAGGATTATCTTCTACTCTTCTTGATATTGATAAATTTAGTGCAGGAGGAATTCTTGATCATTATAAAATTGCAAGTTTTCATATTAGAGAGAACGAGATTCATGTATATGGTGAAGATAGCGATGTTCTAAGTTACTCTTACTTTCATGAAAAACTACTAGATTGGTGTATTGAAAAATTCAATAATCAAGTTGATATTGGCCCGGCTGAAAATATTGGAGAGTATATTGCTGAATGCGATTACCCTGAACACTTTATTCTAGGAATAGGGGCGACTAGATATACAGAGTACGGGGAAAATAATTTCTTAGCAAAGGGAGATACTAGCGTGGTCGTTCTCTATGATAAAAGAAAGTATACATTCTCAGAGATTCTAAAAAGAGTTGAAACGAGAGAGTTCTCTGGTGAATCTCTCTCATTTCTCGTTCAGAATGTTATATAATTCTTATCATAAGTATTAAACTCATTGCGATGATAACTAGCCAACTACATGCAAAAGAGAGCATTCTTGGTTTTAGTTTATTTGTTGTTACATGAACTAGAGTATGAAGTACTCTAAAAAATAAGAATGTCCATGAAAGCCCAATCATAAGAGGACTAGCATTCCCTGTAACATAAGCTACTAAGCAGAGAATATAGAAAATTGGTGGAGCTTCATGAAGGTTTGCGAAGTTTCTCTGCGCTTGAAGGCACTTTATTGATTCAGTTTGTCCGGTAGAATAAGTTTTAAAGTAAGAAGGGGAAACGTCACCTTTTTTTATTCCTTTAACTCGTCTATTAAACATGATGATAAGAACGAAAAAAGTAAGTAGAATGAGAATAAGACATGGCAGAAAAATTAATTGTTGATTAAGCATATAGATCCTTATGTTTGTGTATAATTAATTATCTATTGTTTATAAGATGAAGGCAAATTTTAAGAGATGAGGATATATGAAGATAAATGAGAGAATTGAAAAAGACTCAGAGTTTTTGAAGACTTTGAACCTCAGCGAGCTTCGACTTTTAAAAGATGGAGAACTCGACTGGTTTGTTCTAATACCACTTAGAGAGAATATGATTGAGTGGTGTGACCTGCCAATGGAAGATCAAGTAGAATTGACTAGAGAAATAGATTTTCTTTCAAAGTCTTTAAAAGAGTTGGGTTATGACAAAGTAAATATTGGAAGCTTAGGAAATATTGTTTCGCAATTACATATTCACGTTATAGGACGTAGAAAAAGTGATAGGGCATGGCCAGCTCCAATTTGGGGAACGCAGTCCTTAGAAGAATTCAGTCAAGCGAGAGTTGAATTTTGGAAAGAGAAGTTTAGTAAAGCTCAATAAGTGTATCAACAATAAATCTTCCTTGGTCTTTAAGGTCATCTAGTGATCTTGAAGATGAGAGAGGTATATCTCGAATTGATTCATGTGTGAGAGCATTAATTCTATAGTCTCTAACTAAAAGTATTCGAGACATTTTCTTATCGCCATTAGAGTTATAAAATTGTCCACCCTGCCAAGAATCTCTTTTACCTAGGCTCGCTATAAATTCTTGCTGTAAATTATAGAAATCAACTCCTGAAAAATTCTTTGAGACTCTATAGATAAAGTCTTCTGTAAATGATCCATGCATATCAAGAGCGATAATAGGCTTTCTCTTGCTAAGAAGTACTTTATTTAAATGTGCCTGAATAATACTAATTTCATCATTAGATCTTGAAGGTTCAGTTCCCCAGCTTCTATTTAAATCTCTTCCATTCTTATTATATCTTCTCTTTGCTTCAGCACCATCTGGATTAACCATAGGATAGAGTACTAATTGGAATTTTTGATTAAACTCTTTACTCTTAAGAGCTTTATTTACAAAACCTTCGACAATCCAATTCGCCGTTCCTTCGTCTCCGTGGTGGCGGGCAAACATGAGGATAACCTCTCTATTAGGATCTAACTCTTTTGGATAAATAGAGTAGAGGTTTCTTCCTTCTATACTCTTTCCTATAATTTCAGTTCGATAGTTAAGGTTTGTAAGTACTGGCCTCAATTCACTTATGAATTCATTCACTCTCTGGTACTGGTAGTATTTAATATATCTATCGTTATAATCTTTTTTGATATGAGATTGATTCTCTTGAATAATATAGTCACTTGTCGGATTTATTTCCTGCAGATTTCTTATCAATTCAAAGCTTCCATTCTGCTTTTGATAATAAGAAGTGTCCTCGTTAAGAGTGTGAATAGAGCTCAATAGGTTATAACCTTTGATTTCATATTCATGAACACAGACGGCGTTAATATTCGTACAAATTAGTAATAATAGGATTAGTTTTTTCATAACCTAATTATGATGAAGAAAGTGAAATTGTACAAAGGATGTAAGAGGATATGAGAATATAGAAGCTCCCTGAAAGGAGCTTCTTGTATGATATTAGTTTAAGTTAAGGTACTCGTCGTACTTAATATATTTATCTTCAACAATCTTCCCATCAATATCAATAATTCTATCAGCTACAGTCTGAATGAATTCATGGTCATGAGAAGTAAAGAGTGTCGTTCCTTGGAATTTAATAAGTCCTTCGTTAACCGCTGTGATGCTTTCTAGATCAAGGTGATTTGTAGGGCCATCAAGAATTAGAACATTTGCTCCTGAGAGCATCATTTTAGATAGCATACATCTAACTTTCTCTCCCCCTGATAGAACATTTGTTTTCTTAAGGGCCTCTTCTCCTGAAAAGAGCATCTTTCCAAGAAAACCTCTAATAAAAGATTCATCTTTTTCTTCGGAGTATTGTCTTAGCCAATCTGTAATGGAGTACTTTCCATCCATAAAGTAGCTAGAGTTATCATTTGGAAAATAAGCACGAGATGTTGTTACGCCCCATTCAAATGATCCAGAGTCAGGTTCAACTTCTCCCATGAGAATTTGAAAGAGAGTTGTTTTAGCGACGTCATTTTCTCCAAGGAAAACAATTTTATCGCCTTTGTTAATTGTGAAAGAAATATTATCAAGAAGTTTTACACCCTCGACAGTTTTACTAATTCCATCAACTCTTAGAAGCTCCTTACCCGCTTCTCTCTTTGCTTGAAAGTGCACGTACGGATACTTTCTTGTAGAGATTGGAAGATCTTCAATCTTTAGTTTTTCAAGTTGCTTTTGTCTTGAAGTTGCTTGCTTAGACTTTGAGGCGTTAGCGGAGAATCTTTGAATAAAGTTCTTTAACTCTGAAGCCTTGTCTTCTGATTTTCTTCTTTGGTCACTTCTAAGTTGAAGAGCTAACTCAGATGCTTTTCTCCAAAATTCGTAGTTACCTGTGTAAACTGTAATTTTTCCAAAATCGATATCAGCGATATGAGTACAGACTTTATTTAGAAAGTATCTATCGTGGGAAACGACGATTACAGTATTATTAAAATCCATTAGGAAGTTTTCAAGCCACTGAATTGCTTTAATATCAAGGTGGTTGGTAGGCTCATCTAGTAGGAGAATATCTGGATCACCAATAAGTGCTTGAGCTAAGAGAATCTTAACTTTTTCAGAACCAGTAAGGTCCTTCATTAATTTATCGTGATATTCAGTTCCAATTCCTAGTCCTGAAAGAAGAGTTGCAGCTTCTGATTCTGCTTCCCATCCATTCATTTCAGCAAATTCGGACTCAAGTTCCGCTGCCTTGATACCATCTGCATCAGAGAAATCTTCTTTCATATAAATGGCGTCTTTTTCTTCCATTATGGCATAGAGCTTTTGGTTACCCATGAGAACAGTTTTTAAAACAGGGTGCTCATCGTAGGCGAAGTGATCCTGCTTTAAAACAGAGAGTCTATCACCTGGTTTCATATCAATGGTTCCTGTTTGGGCCTCGATATCACCTGATAGAATCTTTATAAAAGTTGATTTTCCTGCCCCATTGGCCCCGATTAATCCGTAGCAATTTCCAGGAATAAATTTAATATTTACTTCATCAAATAACTTTCTACCACCAAAGGCCAAACTAATATTATTAGCACTAATCATCTCTACGTATCCTATTTTAATTTTTACTATTACTTAACATATTGCTTTGCAGTAGTCACATATTATTGTTAATTGGCCTTGGTGCTACGCGTGTAACAGTCTAATTCTATTGTTTAATTGTTATCTTCTTTGGAAATAGCTACAATAAATTATGTGTAAAATAAGAACCTTACTTTTGCTTTTATCACTTTTTCTTTCAGGGAAGACGCTCTCTAAAGAAAAGGTGAATATTGTATTTTCGGAAACTGTAAGTGATACCGCGAGCTTTTATATTAAGGAGATGGTTCAAATCTATAAGAGCATAGGAGTTGAGCCAATTGTTTCAGTTTACCCCGAGGCTAGAGCGTCTTATCTCTTTGAAATAGGAAAGGTAGATGCTCTTGGCGCAAAAATTGGACCTTATGAGAAAGTCAATCCTGATGCGATTAAGGTAGATGTTCCAATTCTAGATTCGATACCTTTTAAAATTTACGTATTAAAAAGTGATCGAGAGAAGATTTTAAAACTTAAAGAACCCTTTATTCTTTCTACGGTGAATTGTATTGGTTGTGAAGAGTTTTCGAAGATTTTCAAGAGTCCAATTAGTGCTTATTCTACAAATATCCAGTCTGGTCTTAAAATGCTAGAGAAGGGAAGGGCGGATTTGATTATTACGTCTACAATCTTTATGGATAAAATACCAGGGAAAGAAAAGTTTGTCCCACTCAACGAGTGGAGATATATACCTAAGGTCTATCACTTTATTAGTAGTAGAAAGCTACATTTAAAAGAAAAACTTACTGTTGAAATTTTAAAAGCAAAGAAGAGAGGAGCTTTTGATCTGAAGAAGCTTCAATATAAGAAATAATCATATTTAACTTTCTCTCTTGCTTACCTTTCTTCTGCGCTTAAATTACTTTAGCTCTATTGAAATAGGGCAGTGATCGCTGCCAAGAGTTTCAATATGATGTTTGCAGCTCTTTACCTTTTTGGCGATCTTACTTGTTGACCAAAAATAATCAATTCTCCACCCAATATTTCTTTCACGACAATTTGATCTATAAGTCCACCAAGTGTAATGACCATTTTCTTCTGGGGTGAATTGTCTAAAAAGATCTATAAAACCAATTTCTTGAAAGTGATCCATCCACTCTCTCTCGACCAGCAGAAACCCTGTAGATTTAGTATTTGTTTTTGGATTTGCTAAATCAATTGGATGGTGGGCGGTATTGTAATCGCCTGTTATGATAATCTCTTTCTTTGTTTTCTTATGAAGAGAAAGGGCCTTCTTCTCAATTGCTTCGCAGTAACTCATTTTATAAGGCACTCTCGCGTGATCTCTCTGCCCATTTGGAAAGTAGCAATTAAAGAGAATAAAATCATCAAACTCTGTTATCAGCGTTCTTCCTTCAGAATCAAATTCCTCTATTCCAAGACCAATAGTGTGTGAGTGGTTAATACCATTCTTTACCCAAGTCGAAACTCCTGAGTAGCCCTTCTTTACTGCCGGAGCATAAAGGGCCGTGTGCTTACTTGGATTCACTAGCTGGTCACTTAGCTGTTCAGGTAAGGCCTTTGTCTCTTGAAAGCAGTAAATATCTGCTAATTCTTTTGAGTACCATTCATATAGACCTTTTTTTTCACAGGCCCTAATTCCCGCCACGTTCCAAGAGTATATTTTCATTTAATTCCTTTTTGTTAGGGAGGTAAGGTATCAAAGAAATGACTACTTTTGGAGCTATATTTATGGAAATTAAGCTTTTAGATAATCCTCTAACGTGTTGTAATTATGTTTGGAGAGTAGAAAGAAAAGCTAATTTAAAAAGGTGAGGCATAATCTCTTAATGAAAAAAGCCAAGTATCAAATAATTAAATTTAGCCGAAACTATGAGTCTTATAGTTACCGTTTTACAACTAGAGTCGTAGCAAAAATGTTACACGGTTTTTTTCTTTTTAAAAAAAGAAAGTGCGAAATCTTAGCAGGAGCAACAACTTTCTTTGCGCTTTTAAGTTTCTGTCCAGCAATGCTCTTATTTATTTCTTTAATAGGTTTTTTTACTGGCGATATTAGTGTTGCTAAAAGTGTTGTTCTAACATCTATTAATGATAATATTCCAAGTCTTGCTCCTTGGATTTTAAAAAGTATTTCAGCTATTGTCGACCAACAACTTCACACGACTAAGTCTTCTAATATTTTTAATTTTCTTTTTCTAGGATACTCTCTGATTGGATTAATTTCTGCTCTTATGTATGGGGTTAGAACAATTGCAGGTGAAAAAGCGAAGGGAGGATACTTAATTGAAGATGCAAAATCTTTTCTTATCGGAACTGTGATGACATGTTTTCTAGGATTTCTCTTTATTAGTTCAAATGAAGTTCTCTTTAAGTTGATTTTCTTCTCTGGTTCGAAGACTCTTCCTGAATTTGCCCGTACTCTATTTAACTTTCAAGTTCTTCCTATTCTCTCATCGGTACTATTTTTTACTGGGTTCTATAAAATTAGCTCGGGTAAGAATATTTCTCTTGGCCATTCCTTCTTGGGTGCATGTGCATTTGTTGGATTATTTATTGCTGGTAAATCAGGGCATTGGATTTATGCTCAACTATCAGAGAAAGACTTGGCTCAAAATTATGGAAACTTCTCGTCTATTGTTATGGCGGTGGTTTGGATTTACTATCTTGTTTGTTCGTTCTTCTATGGGGCGAGTCTTTCAAATATAGAAAAAGAGAATGTTTTCACTCTTGTTCCTGTGGGAGAGGCGGCGGAGGATAGTTCTGAATATCCTCCTGAGGTTCCTGTTGGTGACGATTACTATAAGTCAGCTTCCTAGAGTAGATCGCGTAAGAGAATTGATGGTATTGCAATGGCATTCATAATAAACTTACTTGTCTTTGTTGGATTTCCATAAACATCAGCTGGAAGATTATTACTATCAACCGCCTCATGATTTTCAACAATTTTATATCCCGCATTTGTTCTCTCTGTAATACTTGCAAGAACTTCAGCTGTGAGTTCTGGGTTTCCTTTACAAAAAAGGGCCATTTCTGAATTATAGTAATTAGATCTATTATCTACATTATAAGTACCAATCATGACTTCATCATTATCGTAGATCTGAGTCTTTGAGTGAGTTCCCCACTTAGCAGTCTTTACACCCTCTGTGATTGTCTCGTACTTTGGTAGCCACTTGCCGTTGTGGATATATGGAATAACTCCTTCTGCTTGCCATTTAAAAACGTCAGTGTAGAAATTTGCCGCAACATAGATTGCATCTGTAGAGCCTAGACTATTTGTATAAATTTTAATTTTAATATCTTTATCAAGAAGATCATACATTAGGCCTCTAGTTAGCTTATTGTTGATAAAGTAAGGTGAAGAAATGAGGAGATCTTCTTTTATATTTTCTATCTTGTGAGAGAGAACTTTTCGAAGAATTCTATAAGTTTCACCATAGTCAATTCTAAGTCTTTCATAGAAATTTGCTCCAGGTAAGTCTGTTGCATAAGTAGTTAATGGGCAATTATAGGTCTTCTTTGCATTTAAAATAGGTCTAGAGATTTCTTCAACTCTCTTCTTTGTGAAAATATCTTTATCATTTTCTATTAAAAACTTCTTTGCATTCTCTTCTGCTTTTTTAAATTGTTTTAAATCAATCTCATAATTTCTAATAACTGCCGCTCTACGACCTCCCTTATGAAGTCTAAGCATTGACTTAGAAGGAAGCTTTGGAGGCGTTGGGTATTCAGTAATCTTGTGATCAAAGTATTCATCAAATGATTGGCGCATTGTTTTTACTATACTTCCCTTTACATAAATATCTCTATCTAAGAAGTTAAAGTGTTCAGAAAGATCAAAGTAATCATCGCCAATATTTCTTCCACCCGTTATGGCCTCTTTATCATCGACAAGAAATAATTTTCTATGAGATCTAAATTGTGTAGTTGAAAGTTCTAGTAGAATGGCATCATTATAAAATCTTAAATCAATTCCATACTTTCTTAATTCTTTGGCAATGTGATTATCAAGAGCAAAAATTGGCATAGATTTATCAACTAGGATTCTAACCTTTACTCCTCTCTTTGCAGCTTCAATCAAGGCGTGCGTGAGTATTCTTCCAGCTTGATCTTGATTATAAATAAAGTATTCGACCTCTATAGATTTCTTTGCCCTCTTAATCATATCAAGTCTAAACTGAAGAGAGGCAATGCCGCTATTTAAGACAATCATCTCATTTTTCACTGACTTATCTCTAGAGTCTTCAACTTTAAAAAACGGGGCCTCTAGGGGAGTGTCCGCGTAGGTTGGAGCTGAGAATAGAGTGAGTGATAATGCTAGTAGAGCAGTCTTCATAGTTTAGTTCCTTCATTTACTGATAAATGTATTTTACTGGATATTACTTTGAAGATGGAAATCAGTGAAAAATATTTAAGGGCCGTATATTATCTATACATGACCCTATTAAAACAGCCGCTTAGATCAGTTTTTTAGGACATTCAGTCCTGTTTTCTTTATAGACGAGATGATTTCTTTAATATGCTTATGCCCCTTGGTTTCAAGAGTAATATGGACAGCGGTTTGACCTAGGTGGGTATTTGAAAATGTTCGGTTGTGATGAATGTCTACAATATTAGCACCATGGTCTGAGACAATTTTTGAAATTTCTGAAATAATTCCAGGGGTGTCGGGAACCATAATTTTCAAAGTCGTTAGTCTTCCATCTTCCGAGAGTCCTCTTTCAATAACTCTAGATAGAAAATTTACATCAATATTTCCACCAGAAATAATAACTCCAACTTTCTTTCCATCAATATTAGAAATCTTTCCATGGGAAAGTGCTGCAAAAGCTGCGGAGCCAGCGCCTTCGACTAAGATTTTTTCAACCTCTAGAAGCATCATTATAGATTGCGCCATCTCTGGTTCAGTTACTGTTACTATTTCGTCTACGTACTTTGAGACGATTTCAAAAGTATTTTCTTTTACTGTTGTCACGGCAATTCCATCAGCGATAGTTTTCGCTTTAGGAACTTCTACAATTTTCTTTGCTTCAACTGAAGCTTTCATCGCGGCCATTTGTTCTGCTTCAACACCTACAATACGTATTTTGGGATTGAGGGTTTTTAGAGCAATTGAAATTCCGGAGATTAAACCACCTCCGCCAATTGGGACTACAACGATATCTAGATCAGGAAGAGCGTCAAAGACTTCAAGGCCAATCGTTCCTTGTCCTGCAATGATGTCATCATCATTAAAAGGATGGATGAAGATATAACCTTTCTTCGCCTGAATTTCTTGAGCTTTCTGGTAAGCCTCATCATAGAAGTTTCCATGGAGAATAACATTTGCTCCAAATTTCTTTGTTCCTTGAATTTTTGATAGTGGTGTTGTCTCTGGCATGACAATAGTTGCTTTTATACCTAGCTTCTTTGCGGCGAGGGCAACACCTTGCGCATGATTACCTGCGGAGGAAGCGATCACTCCCTTTGCTTTCTCATCTTCAGTTAGGTTCATAAGACGATTAAGAGCACCCCTTACTTTATAAGCTCCGGTGAATTGAAGATTTTCTAATTTGAGAAAAACATTGCAATTAGTATGTTCACTAAGTGTCGTAGAATAGGTACATGGAGTTTTAATAATCTGGTTTCCAATTAGCTCCTGGGCCTTTTGGATATCTTTAAAAGTAATCATAATTTTCCTCACTGAATTCTTATATTAGTCTATTTTTATAGGAGTGCAAATAGGTTATACTAGTGACTTATAACAAATTAAGGAATGTAACATGGCAAAATTAAAGCATAAATTTGGTTTAACTTACTATGAGAAAAAAGGGAAGAAGGGAGAGACGCCAATTGTTTGTCTACATGGTGGTCCAGGCGGAATGTCTAAGAAAATGACTCCTCTTTTTGAACTTGCAACGGACAGACAAGTTTTTCTTTATGATCAAATTGGGGGAGGAAGAAGTAGTGAAATACCTTCAAAGCTTTGGAAGATAGAAACCTTTGTTGAGGAGTTAGATCTACTTGTAAAACATTGGAAACTAGATGAATTTTACTTGATGGGTGGTTCTTGGGGAACAACACTTGCCCTTGAGTATTACTTACGTAAAGGAAAGAAGGTCAAAGGTTTGATTTTTCAATCTCCAATGTTTAGCGCTAGAGACTGGCAAGAAGATGCAAATATTCTAATTGGTAAATTACCTGCAAAGTATAGGAAGATAATTAATTATTGCCATGAGATTGGAGCAACAGATTCTAAAGTCTATAAAGAAGCGATAATTGAATATTACTCACGTCACGTGTTTAGGGATAAGAAGAAATTATTAGAAAATTCTAAGAAGAAAAATATCAATCTTCATGGAGAGAAAGTCTATGAGTATATGTGGGGGCCAAGTGAATTTATGGCGACAGGAACTCTCAAGACATATAATCGAGTTAAAGACCTATCTAAGATAAAAGTTCCTACACTATTCATTTGTGGGCAATACGATGAAGCGACGCCTATTACAGCAAGTAAGTATGTATCAAAGATTAAAGATGCAAATTTAAAAGTTATCAAAGGAGCTTCTCATTCTATTCTAAGTGAGAAACCTAAAGATATGATCAAAGTAATGAAAGAGTTTTTAAAATAGAAAAAAGAGATCCTTTGAGGATCTCTTTTTCATTTGGAAGCCATGGGTGTCTTATCTTACTTTCTTTACCTACCTTGCTGGTCTTGTTGGACGAGTTGGTCTAGTAGGACGTGTTGGTCTTGTTGGTTGCGTTTGAGCCCCCTTCTTGTCCGCTACTGATATTTGTAATTCCCCTCTACTTCCGAAGAGATTAGTTGATACAGCAGAGACTTGGATGAACTCAACTTGCTTTGCTAATTCTTTATTAAATTTAAATGATGCTGGACCTTTTACTTTTCCTTCTAATTCCTCAAGGAGGATAACTTGCCCGTCTGAAAATTTAACTTTTACTTTAGTAATACTCACACTACCTTTAGATGTTAATTGGATGGCCTTAAAGTCACTTCCTACATGAATTTTCTTGCTATCTCCTACGATTTTATCAACCTTAAAACTATCGACCATTTTAAACGAAAGAGCATCTACATTGGAGTAAGCGTATGAGGGCTCTAACTTTGTAATGGCTTTTATTGAGTCAACTTTTACATTTCCTTTAAGGAGTAGTTTCCAAGGGGCATCAACTTGTTGAGCACGAAGGGGAGCGTTTAAAGTAATATTATGAAACCCGCTAATGCTGCTTTCAAATGATTCAGGACTTCCTGGAACCTTTTCTGGATAAGTTTCTGAAAAGCCAATCGCCAAGTTTGCGTCGGCATTACCTTGCTTAGATTTTGCCGAAAGAATAACTTTATCTAATTTGAATCCTTCTAATATACCTCGACCAAACTTTCCATTAAGCATTCTCTTTAGATGATAAACTTGTTCTCCCTTTGAGTGTTCTGCTGATAAATCTATTTTTAAATTCTGAGTAACTGCAAGAGCTTGTGGCGTAGATAGTGTTGCAGTAGTGGCCAATAGACATAAAATTTTCTTCATTTCTTCTCTCTCCCTCTTAGGCATGGTCGCAATAATAGAGAACCATTTCTGGTTAACTCATACTATTCCTTAGTACTTTTAACGATAAATTCTTTAAAGCAATTGGTGTGCCAATTTTGGTCGAAAGATTAGATTGAAAAATTAACTTTTCGGTGTCGTTTTGGAATGAATGTAAGAGGATGTTAAAAGCACTTTGAAACCAGACGCAGAGTGGCCCTATTTTTCTTTGAACTCAGCTTCAAAAACTCCAGGCTCTACTTCTTTATTGACCGTCTGTGTAAAAGATTCTGGTCCTGGTCTTGTTCCATTAGAGGAGTAGTTGAAACCGCCCCCTGATGTTCCAAAGCTGGCAAACTTTATATTTCCACTTTTTATCGCTCTCTCGAAATATTCTTTTAGAAAGACTACTAATAGATGTCTTGTTCCTGGAAATACCATGCTTAGTCCCATTATATCTGTGAGAAAACCTGGAGTTAAAAGAAGAAGACCTCCTCCAAAGACGAGTAATCCATGAGTAAGTTGATTTGTTGGGAGAGCACCTTTGTTTAAATCATTTTGAATACTGGCCAGAATTGCTAAACCTTGGGATTTTGCCAAGCTTGCTCCGACGATACCTGTTAGGATCACTACGGCGAGGGTATTTAAGCCTCCGATTTGAGCTCCAATTGAAAATAGTAAATAGATTTCAATTGCAGGAATGACTGTGAATAGTAGAACTAGCACTGGGAACATAATTTCTCCTTCTCTTAATTTATAGCAAAAAATAGTGAAGAACCCTATCATTCTATTGTAAAATTACTGTCAATTAACCTAATTTAAACTCTTTGGAGTCTGCAATGAATAATAACGATGATTATGAACTTGTTTATGTCAGTGATGGGTCTGGGAAGAATCAACTCGATAAAGTAAAGAATAAGAAGAAAGAAAAGTTACCTGAAATTGAGCCAACAACGACAACTCTGAAAATGAGAATTGAAAAGAAGGGGAGAGGGGGAAAAGCAGTAACTGTCTTCTATGAATTTCCAAACAATCCACCGTATTTTAAGCGACTGATGAAGGAGCTTAAAAACCTTTGCGCAACAGGGGGGAGTTATAAAGATGATACTTTTGAAATTCAAGGAGATCAAAGAGAGAAGCTTAGACCTTATCTCGAAGAGAAAGGCTTTACTGTAAAAGGCTAAAAAAAAGGCCACCTAAAGGTGGCCTTAATATATCTTAATTTAAGCTCAATTCTACTTTCTTAAATCTTCCTTCACCAATTGAATTTGATTTAAATTTTGGATCTTCACCAATATATTGATGTACGATTCTTCTCTCAGCTGGATTCATCGACTTTAAAAGAATCGCCTTCTTTGTCTCTAAAACCTTCTTCTTCATTTCATCAACATGAGTAAGGATCTGCTTTTCGTTATTATGATCTTTTGAGTTGTCTCTATAGTTATCTTCATTGAAACATCTAAGTGTTAGCTTTACTTCATTTTTCATATGAATTTTTCTAAGTAAGAATTGCTTAACGATTGTTTCAAATGAAACAAGTAGCTCCGCTTTATTTCTAAGTAGAAGACCTAAGTCATTACCAGTAAAAGTAACTTTTAGATGGTTATCTTTGAAAGACGTTTTTACAAATAGATCGAGTTGAGCTTTTCTTAGTATACCAATTAGAAATGGTGTAAGTACTTTCTTGAAAATAGGCTTTAGTGAATGCTTGTAAACAGTCTTTCTTGGACCAAATAGAAAGAACATTTTTCTTCCAAGTTCTTTTACTTCCGTATTTAGAAGGTGGTCATCTTTAATTCCAAAGTATTTAAGAGCTGCTTTAATTGAGTCTTTCTCTGAATTAGCAGTGTGAATAAAGAATCTTCTGTCATTTTTAAATACCTTTCCAATGAAAGGAATTGTACTTGTTCTTGGTTTTGCTTCTTTTGCTGATGATGTTGTTTTCATAGTCTCTTTTTTATTCTTTAATGGTTTCTTATTATCCCTGCTAGGTTTCTCAACTACCTGAAGAGTTTTTGCATCTAGGTAAGGTTTTGCACAAATATCTGTTGCGAAGTCAGTATCTTCTAAGTCCATCTTAGGAATACTATCCCCGATAAATTCTGAAATAGGGTCTAGGTTTTCACAGTCTTCAAAAGAGCAGAAGCTAATTGCTTGCCCATTCTTTCCTGCTCTTCCTGTACGTCCAATTCTATGGACGTAGCTAGCAGCTTCGTTTGGAAGGTCAAAGTTAATAACTAAGTTCACATCTTTAATATCTAAACCTCTTGCTGCAACATCTGTACATACAAGAATAGTAGTTTCCTTAGATCTGAAGTCTTCCATTAGGCGAGTTCTTTTGTTTTGTGGCATACGTCCTGAAATAGGTTTCGCCTTAAAATTCATTTTCTTTAGCCACTCAGCAACTAAGTGAGTTTGAAATTGAGTATTACAGAAGACAATGGCGTAGGCATCTTCATGGGTACGAAGTTGTTTAACAAGAAGAGGCATTTTTTCGTTCTTATCAATCATTGCAATCTTGTGATCAATATTATCCACCAGCATTGATTCTTCATTTAATTTAATTTCTAGTGGTTGTGACCCAAATTTGAAAGCGGTATTCAGTACATCCATATTTGTCGTAGCAGAAACCATGATAAGCTGTCTTGATTTTGGAATTCCATTTAAAACAAATTCAATATCTTTTTTAAATCCCATATCAAATAATCTATCAGCTTCATCAAAGACAACAGCGAGGCAATTTCCTAGGTCAATTTGCTTTTGCTTTGTAAGATCGTTTAGTCTTCCTGGCGTCGCAACAAGAACGTGTACACCGTCTTTTAACTCTTCGATTTGCTTTTCAATTCTTTCGCCACCAATTATACAGGCCGACTTGATTCCTAGTTCTTTTCCAACTAGTTCAAAGAATTTATTTGTTTGTTGAGCAAGCTCTCTTGTTGGACTTAATATAACGATTTGTTGACTTGGATTATCTAGGGCCTTCTCTTCGAGAAGTATTTCCATCATAGGAATAGCGAAGGCTCCCGTTTTTCCACTACCAGTTTCAGCTAGTGCAAAGATATCTTTCTTTTCTAGTATTGGAGTAATGGTAAGGTCTTGGATTTCGCTGGCTTCTTTAAAGCCGTGAGCGTGAAGGGCTGTGATTAATTCTGGTTGAAGATTGTATTCAGTAAATTCTTTAGTTGTTTTCATGTATTAGACTTTCCTTGTAATTACCTTAGTGTTCTACTAGAAAAATCACGAACTTACCAATTTTAATCCACTTCTTCGGTGTTGAGCTCATATGTTAAAGTATTGTAATTATGATCGAAGTAGAAAAAAAGAGGACCTTTTATTAATTTTATACTCAAGTACACACTATAAAGGTAGGAGGATAGGCAAGATTAAGGAGAATGCTGCAAAGAGACAGAAAAAGCTCTTTCTTTAAGACTTCTACAATATTTCATTAAAAGTTAGGCTGAATTACTCTTGTCGATTTTAAATAAAATAGAAATTTGTTATGATGGTTTAAATTTATATCTATGAGTTAAAATGAAATACTTATTTAATTTTTGGGGGACTCTTACTTCCCCTGAGCTTGAAGATTCTTTCCTAAACGACAAGTGGTTAGAGAATAAGAACTACACTTTTCTTACATACTTTCTTTGTTGCTTCTTTTTCTTAGGAGCGGGCCTGTTTGGAGACTTTCAACGAGTTTTCTATATTGGGAGTGCTAAAGAGCTTCTTCTATTTAGAGTTTTTCTTTTAATGATCTCTCTTGTTTTTATTTTGCAGAATGGAAAAAAGCAGAGAAGACCCAAATTTCTTGAGATTTGGCTGGACTCAATGAAGTATCTTTCAACTATAGTCATTGTGCTACTTACATACTGGACGAGAGGAACAAGCTTAACTCTCTTGCCTGGAATAATGATGATGCTGATTGGATTCTATATGATTCTCCCCGGAAGAATCATGTCAACGAATGTGTGTGCATTGGCCTTATTGATCACTTTTGCTTTCCTGCAAGATCCAGTTTTAACTTATGGAAAAGAAGTTCATCACTATATGACTTTCATGTTAGTTGCTATCGAAATACTCCTCTGCTTTTTTAAAATAAAACATGAGAAGTGGGCGAGAACTGAGTATATGTCAAAGAAAGAACTGGACTCCCTCAATGAAACAAAAGATAAACTCTTGGCAACGATTGGTCACGACATAAGAAGTCCTTTGGCCCTCATTCAGTCCAGAGCAGAGTTAAGTCTCCTCAGCTTGAAAGATGGAGAATTTTCTGAAGTGACAAAGTCTCAGAATATGATCATAAAATCAGTCTCAAAACTTGATAACTTATTGAGTGATATTGTAAATTGGGCGATCTCTGATTTAAAAGAAGGTCGAAACTCGAGGGAAGTTCGCTGTATTACCAAGACAATGGGAGATGCGGTAGACTTTATTCTTGAAGTCGCGAATCAAAAAAAAATAAGAATTAAAAGAGAGCTTTCTCCCTATCCTTACTTTCATGAACCTAGAATGATGACCACTTGTTTTAGAAATATTTTATCTAATGCAATAAAATATAATCCGTTCAACTCTGAAATTCATATTCGAGGTTCAGCCTGTGATGACTTCTATCATATTGAAGTTATCGATCAAGGTCCTGGTCTTGGCGAGGAATTAGCTGAAAAAATAAAGAGTGGTTTGAATGACTCATCTGAGGTTGGAACTGAAGGCGAGAGAGGTACTGGGCTTGGACTTAAACTCGTGAAAAATATTGTAGACAATCACGGTGGTAAAATAAATATTTATGCTAACGTTGAAGGGGGAGCAACTTTTAAAGTCTCTCTGCCTCTTTTAAAGGATGGCGATATTGCATAAGTCACTTCCACGCTATAGAGCGAGACATATTCTAGTTGAAGATATGGATGATGCTGAATACGTTCTAGAGAAAATTGAAGCAGGCGAAGATTTCTCTGAATTAGCGAGAGAAATTTCAGAATGCAATAGTGCTTCTAAAGGTGGAGACCTAGGACTAGTTGTTTCTGGGCAAGTCGTTCCCGAAGTGGAGAGAGCGCTCTATCATCTTGAAATGAACGAAGTCAGTAGACCTATTGAGTCCGAGTACGGCTTTCATATCATTCAGAGGCTTCCTCTTTCCAAAGTGAAGTAAATTCAAGTAGAATTAATACATGTATAAATTAAGACCCTATCAACAAGATGCTGTAGCATCGACTATCACTCACTTTAAAGAGAGAAGAGATTCTGCTGTTATTGTTCTGCCAACAGGGGCAGGTAAGAGTCTTGTTATTGCAGAGCTTGCAAGAGTTGCTCGTGGTAGAGTTCTATGCTTAGCCCATGTCAAAGAGTTAGTAGAGCAAAATCATGACAAATTTGAAAGTTATGAGTTAAATGCAGGAATTTTTTCAGCAGGACTTAATCGTAAAGACAGTGATGATAAAGTTATTTTTGGTTCAATTCAATCTGTTGCTAGGGCCGATAAAGAATTCTTTAAAGACTTTTCTCTCTTAGTGATTGATGAGTGTCATAGAGTTTCTCTTGAAGGAGAAACGCAGTATCACCATGTGATAAATCTCTTAAGAGAAAATAATCCAGAAATTTGTATTCTTGGACTAACTGCCACTCCTTATCGAATGGGACTTGGATGGATTTACAATTATCATTATAAAGGTTCTGTAAAATCAGAAGAAGATCGCTTCTTTAAGAAATGTATCTTTGAGTTACCTCTAAGCTACATGATTAAAAATAAATATTTAACCCCACCAATCGTGATTGATTCTCCTGTCGCCTGCTATGACTTCTCTAGTCTAGTGGCAAATAGAGGAGGAGCATTTTCCATAGGGGATATTGAAGATCTTCTTTCTGACCAAAAGAGAGTTACGCCTGGAATAATTGGCCACATTATTGAACAAGCGAAAGAGAGAAGGGGAGTGATGATCTTCACTTCTTCAGTAAGGCATGCAAGAGAAATCCTTGGGCATTTACCTCGAGAAGTTTCAGAGCTTGTGACTGGTGAAACGCCTGATATTGAAAGAGATCAAATTATTAATGACTTTAAAAAAGAAAAACTAAAATTTCTTGTAAATGTCTCTGTTCTCACGACAGGATTCGATGCTCCACATGTTGACCTCATTGCCCTTTTAAGACCGACAGAGTCAGTAAGCCTCTACCAACAAATTATTGGAAGAGGACTTAGACTTTTTGAGGGAAAAGATGATTGCCTCATCTTGGACTATACTGGGCAAGGGCATGATATTTTCTCACCTGAGGTAGGTGATGAAAAAACTGAATCCAATAGTGAAGCTGTTTGTATTGATTGCCCAGATTGTGGTTATAAGAATACTTTTTGGGGCAAGGTTGATTCTGAAGGGCATGTTATCGAGCATTACGGAAGAAAGTGCCAAGGAGCTTTTGAAGATCCCTTGTCATTTGAAGTTGAGCCTTGTGGCTTTCTCTTTAGATTTAAAATTTGTGAAAGTTGTGGACTTGAAAATGATATTTCAGCTAGAGATTGCTCGGGTTGTAGAGAAGTATTAATTGATCCTGATGTAAAACTTAGAGAGGCCATGCAATTAAAAGATGCTCACGTTCTAAGATGCGATTCAATGCATTTTGAAGTCGATCAAGATAAGAGGGGAAGAGAAAGACTTTCTGTGAATTACTTTGACTATGATGGAGAGTCATTGAGTGAGTATTTCTATCTTGCGAGAGAAGATCAAAAGGGAGCATTCTTTCATAACTTTGTTAGACCTCACCTTAGAAATTCAGGAAAGAAGTTTGATATCATTTCTCCTGAGCAAGTCGTTATGATATCCCCACTTTTTAGAATGCCAAAGTTTGTCATCGCAAGAAAAGTAAAACATTACTGGAAAATTAGGGAAAAAGTTTTTTAGCGCTTTCTCTCATAAGGGCAAAAGTTTTTTCTAGAGCTAAATTGTTCAGGATATGTCTGGCAGCTAGTAGGCCTCTTGTCGTAGACAGTGCACTTTCTTGTTTTACTATCGAGGAAGACGCAGTCTCTATTCGCCATTCGTTGTAGTGTAAAGATAGTGTTTCGAATATTGAAATGCTCAATATATCCTTCTTTCTTTAATCTCTTTGCAATATTCTTTGGTTTCTCTTCGTCGGCCTCAAATTGATCAATAAGCTCAAGTCTTACTAGATCATCAAGAGTGACATCACAAGACATTTGACAACACTTGGCGGTACAATTGTCACATAGACCTTCTCGGTAGTTAGTCCAAGTTGAAGGGGAGTTTATATCTACATATCTCACTATTCTGCAGCAACAGTATAAGTACCAAGTGCTAGGCATGTGGTTGGATCTAGAATAACGGCTTCTTTAAACCAACCGGAATGAAAACTTCCCTTATTATAGAAAACTTCTGTATCTATTGAGAACTTATCTAGGTAATGACCTCTTTCGCTATAGAAAGCTGTTCCTGCTGGAAGAAATTCTGGTCCAGAGACATCTAAAGGTCTATCACTTGGTTGCCCATTTCTTTGAAAGAAGCTCTCTGCGCTAGAAAAGCAGCTCGCGTAAGTATTACAGCTTAATATTAGAGCGACAGAAATGATGAGTTTCATAGTTATTCCTAGAAGTTAGATGAGTTTTGCCGTAATATAGTACACTGAGTTTTATAGGTCAAAGAATGCGTACCCAAATAAGGAACTATGAATAAATTACTACTCTATTTTAGATTACAATACAGATTATTTTTAATTCTCGTTAGTTTAACGACAGTTCCTTTACTTTTAGTATATTTATTCTCTCCCTATGAATGGAAGAATCTCTACTGGTTCTTTTTAACGTTTATTTTTGCACTGAAAGTCGTTTTCTACAAAGAGGCACCATATAAGAAGAAAATCTCTTCAGGTGTTCGGGATATGTTAACTAGAGAAATGAAACGAGTTCCTTCAAAGATGGAAGTTGTAAATCGTGTAGAAGACTTAGTTCAGGCCAGAGATGCAATGTTAGTTGCAAGTGCAGTTATTGTTGTTTTGATGACCGTTATTTTTGGAAAGATTTAGAGAGTTCATTATGGATAAGAAAGAGATAGTTAAGGATTTACTTGCTCAGCTAAACACTGAGCTTGAAAAGGCAAAGGCCGCATATAATACTGCAAAGAATACGACTCAAGATGCAGACAATAAGGCCGAAAGTAAGTGGGATACCAGAAGTATTGAGGCTGGTTATTTAGCAGGGGCCCAGAAAGTCCGCGTTGATGAGTTAGAAATGGACATCAATGTAATTGAAGAACTTTCTGATAGTGCTCTTAATAAGAAGCCTACAGTTGGAATTGGCTCTCTTGTTGAAATTAAACATAACGATACAGTGAGAAAATACTTCATTGCTCCAGCTGCAGGCGGATTTATGGTTAATATTGGAGGAGAAGTTGCCTTGGTAATTTCTGTCTTCTCTCCAATTGGTAACGAGGTACTAGACCTCGTCGATGGAGACTCTTTTGAAGTTGAAACTGGTGATAATACTCGTGAATACGAAGTTATTTCTTATACTTAATAATATAAATTTATATTAAATCCAAATATTGTTTTTGAATCTGTCGATAGGTATGTAGGTACATTTCTTGAAATAGCAGTCTGTGAATTCGTCCACTTTGTTCTTGTTATTTTTACAAAGAATCCTGGTTTTATATTCTTCTTCCAGTGATAGAGAGCACCTGTATAAATTCCGCTCTTATAGACCGTCTCTTCATGAAAGTTAATTGGAAAGTAGACTTCATATTGTAGAAAAAAATTTATAAAAGGAGATCCTTTTCTTAGAAAAATATGAGTGATACCGGGGCGAAGCTTTAAAGTACTTTGACTACTTTCAAAGTTTCTTTCAAGAGTTGTTCTGAATTCTAGAATATTGACATCAAATAACTCTCTAAGGCTGACTCCAACCCCCAGAATATTTTCGCCGCGATCACTTGAGTCCTTCCAATGCCAATTAGAATTCTCTACAGTCCAGTCATCCAAATGTCTTTGGCCATAAGCTCTTTTAAAATAAGAGGATAGTTTTATATTGTTATGAATCCTAGCTCTAATGCCAAACTGAAATTCCTTCTTTGTTGTAAGCTCATTTTCTTTTTCAATATTTACTTCTGTCAAAGACTTGAAGATAGAAGAGAATGTATGAAAGTGTCTAAGAGTAAGAGCTGTTCCTGTAGTACTCTCGTTAGAGGGAATATTTGAAGCTGAAATACTCGAACTTAGAAAAATGAGTAGAAGGAACTTCTTAATCATATTCTTGGTCCAGTAAGTCCGTGTAAGCATCTCTTATATCAACCTTGTTTTCTAGGTCTCCATTCTTTGAATCAAGCTTCCAGTTAAGGTTCTTTGTCCAAGGAAGAGGCTTTGGCGATGTTACATTCTTTGTATCTCTTATCTGAACTCCTTCTCCGGCGTTTACTTTTACTGAACTCTTACTTTCTTTTGGAGTGACTATGACTTGTCCTTCATTGACGCACATCCAAGCATCAAGAGAATCTTTTTTTCCATAACTAACAAAGAACTCTGTTCCACGAACACCGAGGGAAGCATTCTTAGTATTTACAATGAATTTATCATTTTCCATGACTTTACTTTTTAGTACATTAAAAAAAGAGCTTCCTTTAAAGATTCCAACCTGAGTCGGTTTCTTATTTCTTACTGAGATAATAATTTTACTTGATTCATTTAACTTAATTTTTGATCCATCAGTTAAGGAAATAACCGCAAGGGCACTAGGCCCAGTTTCAATTAAGCTTTTATTGATGAAGCGTTGTCCTTTTGTCGCTTGAACTTGTTTCTTATCTTGTTTAATTTTAACAACACCTTTTACGAAAAGGATTTCTCCAACCTCTTTTGCGCTAATTGATAATGAAAGTAGTAGGCATAAGATTATTTTAAACATGGAGAACTCCTATTTCTCTAACTCTTCTTTAATACTTTGAAGAGTGTCACTTCTCTTTGAAATAATATCGGTTACAAATTTCTGCAAGGCTTCTCTTAAGTATGGTTCAAAGTCTTTATCGTTACAATCTGTAGCACTAAATAATTCCATATAAGTTTTATGAGTCTTCTTTGATACAGATAATGTAATGGTGTTGGGATTGAGTTGATCCTCGAGAGCTTCACGGATGACTCCGCTAAGTTTTAGGCCTTGCTCCATAATACTTTCATAGTATTCTGTAGGGATGTGGACATTAACTCTTTTCATTTCACTCATATATTCTCCTGAGTATTTTAGTGATAGTTTTACTCAGCTGATATTATAACATACTGAAATTTATATATGTGACTTAAAAAGTAGGCAAAAAATTGTAAATTTAAATCTGTAGAAAAATGTAAAAATGACTCATAAGTACTCATTTATACTCAATATGAGTAGAAACTATATTTTTTACTCAGTCTTGCTCACGAATGTGTCATTATGTGTTTAACGAAAGACTAACAAGAGGTGTTGTAAATGAGTCATTTAATCGAAGACATTATTCTAACAGAAAATTGCTTAAGGAAGGCGCGTGAATGTGGAATAAGTATCAGGAGGATTTTCGAAGCGATAACTTATGGAACGCCTTGGGTTACTGATCTAGGAGGTTTAAGTTTCTACTATGGTTCGATAGAAGTCCTAACGTGTTCTAAATTCGAATATGCTATTACCGTCATTGATCACGGGCAAGAGACTACCCACCAAATTGCCCTTGAGGATAATGATTTATTTGTCCCCCTAAAGAAGAAGCACTTAAGTTCTGTAGCATGTATGTTGAGTTAAAAGTGTAAAGAGCCCGCTAGGAATAAGGATTGTTCTTAGCGGGAATTTTTATTTAAAAAAGGTTTTCATCAACTAGATTTGGCAATGTTACTTTTAGAAGAGGTTCTTTTTCCATGGCCCTCTTTATTGCAAAAGTTGCACCTTCATTTCTGGCCCAACTTCTTCTATTAATTCCATTATTCACATCCCAGAAAAGCATAGATCTAATTCTTTGATCACATTCAACTGAACCGTCTATTACCATTCCAAAACCTCCATTAACAACTTCTCCCCATCCAACACCGCCGCCATTATGTAGAGAAACCCAAGTGGCACCTCTGAATGAATCGCCAACGAAGTTCTGTACTGCCATATCTGCAGTAAAGCTTGAGCCATCATAAATATTAGAAGTTTCTCTATAAGGAGAGTCAGTTCCCGAAACATCGTGATGATCGCGACCTAGAACAATAGGTGCTTTTATAATTCCCTCTCTAATTGCTTTATTAAAGGCCAAAGCAATTTCTATTCTTCCATCACTATCGGCGTAGAGGATTCTTGCCTTTGATCCGACAACAAGTTTATTTTCTCTTGCACCTTCTATCCACGTTATATTATCTTGCATCTGCTGCTGAATTTCCTTGGGAGATTCTTGCATTAATTTCTTTAGAACTTCACAAGCAATTTGATCTGTCTTATCTAGATCTTCTTGAAGGGAACTCGTACATACCCATCTGAATGGTCCAAATCCGTAATCAAAACACATTGGTCCCATAATGTCTTGAACGTAGCTTGGATACTTGAAATCTCCCTTCTCATTTAAAATATCTGCGCCGGCCCTGCTGGCTTCAAGAAGAAAAGCATTTCCATAATCAAAGAAGTACATTCCTTTTGCGACTAGTTTATTGATGACATTGACGTGTCTTCTAAGAGTTTCTTGAACTAGTTCTTTAAATTTTTCTGGCTGATTGGCCATTAAATCATTTGATTCTTCAAAGCTGATATCGGCAGGATAGTAACCACCGGCCCAAGGATTGTGAAGAGAAGTCTGATCAGAACCTAGTTCAACATGAATATTTTCTTCTTCTAATTTCTCCCATAGGTTTACGATATTTCCTTGGTAGGCAATAGAGACAACTTCTTTTTTCTCTTTAGCTTCTTTCACTCTTTGGGCAAGTTTATCAAGGTCAGTAAAAACTTCGTCGACCCATCCTTGTTCAAAGCGCGTTTGAACTGCTTTCGCGTTTACTTCAGCAACTAGTCCAATACATCCAGCAATAACTGCAGCTTTTGGCTGAGCACCACTCATACCGCCAAGCCCTGCAGTAACGAATAATTTTCCAGCAAGATTTGTTTCACCGTTACTTATTTTTCTTCCTGCATTTAAAACTGTGATTGTAGTTCCGTGAACGATTCCTTGCGGGCCAATATACATAAATGATCCAGCAGTCATCTGTCCGTATTGAGTGACTCCGAGAGCATTAAATTTTTCCCAGTCATCAGGTCTAGAGTAATTAGGAATCATCATTCCATTAGTTACGATTACTCTGGGGGCTCCACTATGTGAAGGGAAGAGTCCTGCTGGGTGACCGGAATAGAGAGCAAGTGTCTGTTCATCTGTCATAGTGGCAAGGTACTTCATCGTTAGAAGATATTGCGCCCAGTTTTGAAAGACCGCTCCATTTCCACCATAGGTAATTAATTCGTGTGGATGTTGAGCAACTGCGTAGTCAAGGTTATTGGAAAGCATAAGCATTATGGCCGCAGCTTGCTTCGACTTATGTGGGTAATCTTCAATTGAGCGTGCAAATATTTTATAATCTGGTCTGAATCTATACATATAGATTCGCCCGTAAGTATCAAGTTCTTCTTTAAATTCAGAGATAAGTTCGGCGTGAAATTTCTTATCAAAGTATCTAAGAGCATTTTTTAGAGCGAGCTTTTTCTCGTCAGCATTTAGAATATCTTTTCTCTTAGGAGCGTGATTAATGTCTATTTCATAGGATTTCTTTGGAGGGAGTTCACTAGGAATTCCTTCTAAAATTTTGTTTTGAAACTCTTGAGTACTCATCATATTACTTGTCCTTCATTCATCACTAAAATTTGGACAACAATAACGTTAAATAGCTAATTTTTCTAGAGATAACAAAAGGTGCGTGGCACCTTTTGTTATGAGATATGCGTTAAGAGACTGTTTATTCTAGAGGTGTTCTTTGATTTGATCCTCTAATTGCTGGTAACCAAATTCTCTTAAAGGTTTTCCGTTGATAAAGAATGTTGGTGTGGCCCTTACTCCAAGCTCTCTAGCATCGGCAAAATCTTGTTCAATAATTTTTGCGTAGGCCGGATCTTGGTAGTCTTTTTTTACTTGATCAACATCAAGTCCAACCATTGGTAGATAATTCCAGATAAGTTCTGGGCTTGGATTATGGTGATTTCCCCATGCAGGTTGATTCTTAAAAAGAATTTCTAATGTCTCCCAATACTTTCCTTGTTTTTTAGCTGACTCTAAAATTGCAATTGCAAATTTTGAGTTCCCATGAAAAGGAACGTAGCGAATCGTGAGTTGAATCTTTCCTTCGTATTTCTTCATAAGATTTTTTACAAACGGAAAGAACATTCTACAACTTTCACACTCTGGGTCCATGAACTCAACTAATTGTACTGGAGCATCCGAAGGTCCCATCTGAGGAGAGTGAGCTCTAATAAATAGGCTCTCTTTTTCTTTTGCAACCATTTCATCTTTCGCCGCTTGATTACTATTATATAAGTAAGTGGCAACGATAAATCCAATGATAACGACTACCGAAGTAATAAGAACTGTTACTTTCTGCTTATTCATTTAAGGTATCTCCTATAGAAAATTGTAAGAATAATAAGTATTAAACTAAATGCAATGAAAGAGAGCATAGGAATTGTTATAAATCCTAGCCAGTTTATCCAGATATCAGCGCAGGATACGCCCTCCCTACATGGAGTCGCACTTTCTGGAACAATTCCGTAGTGGAGAAGATTGTGATAGAGGGCCGTAAGCCATCCCAGAATTGCAAGGGGAAGAGAGTATTTAAATGCGCTTGCATCCAGATTAATTAGACTGACGACAAAGAAGATTACAAGAGGATACATGAAGATTCTCTGATACCAACAAAGTTCACAAGGAGGAAATCCCATCACTTGGCTAAAGAATAAGCTTCCTGCTGTTGCGACAAAGGCCACAACCCAGCACATAAATAGTAAGTACCAAGCACTTTGGTTTTCTTTTAAATTAATCATAACTACCTCCATAAAAAGATAGCACGCTTAACTATTTGTGTAAAAATATTTGAGTTGTACAAGAGTGCTCGGAGCACAGATGCGCTCCGAGAGTAGTTTATTAAAATGTAAGTGGAAGACGGGCCGAGCCTAGCTCCATACTCTTAGTTGAAATGGAGTTTCTTCCTTTGAGTAAAGTAAATGTGTACTTACCTTCATTTAGAACAATATGATACGAGCCATCCGGGTTAACTTTATAGCTTTGGAAAATTTTCCCATTACTATCTTTAACTTCAATTTGATAGTTTGCCGGATTAGGGTAAGTCTCATCTAAGCGCCCCTTAACTCCAGTTGCTGTCATTTTATCTAAAAGAGTCATCCATGCCGCTTTATTTCTTTCAACAGTCTTATCTCTCCACTTTGAATAACTAGGTTGAAAACCTTCTGATCTACTATTGACTTCAATGACGTAAGGAATAACTTGGTAAGCATTGTACATCCAGTCGATATCAGATCCATCAACAGAGTAGAGTAGTTCCCAGGCTGTTCCCGCTTCATAATCGATACTCTTACCAATTTCTTTTCCAATTCTTTCAACAACTTCTTTAGTTTGAGTTCTTGAACCGTTACATCCCATTGGGTAGATAATAATTTCACTATATGCGTGGTAGCTAATATTAAAAACAGGTCTGATATCTTTGACTAGATTCATAAGCGCTTGTGCTTCAGGTTCAGATCCTGCGCTTGGTCCTCTATATGTACTAGACCATGTCCAACCGCTTGAACCGTTACAAGTTCCCCATAGGTGAGGGTAGTTTCTGTTGATATCTACACCGTGACCATAGTTTGTATTCTTTCTCCACATACTTGATCCACTCCAAACTTTAGCGTTTCCATCAACGTTTAGCATTGGGACAATCCAGATCTCATTTGAGTCGACATAGCTTTTAATTTTTAAATCACTCTCATACTTTGTGATAAGTGTTTCAATAATATCTAAACCAACTTCAGGAGACATAACTTCTCTTGCATGGTGCATACTGTTGAAGAGGACTGCTGATTCTGATGTTTCTCTTGTCGAAACATTATCTGAAATTTTAAGTGCGTAAATATTTCTTCCCTCAGATGACTGTCCAATTACAAATACCTTTGCGATATCAGAGTGAGATCTCTCCCATTCTTTTAAAATGGATTCAATTTCGCTTGGGGATTTGTACTCTTCATCGACCGCTTTCATCGCTTTATTTGATTTATTTAGAATGATATTGAAGTCCATCTCTTGCAAGACTTTGAATTGTTCTGTTGTAACAAATACATCGGCAATACTATTTCTCTTATCAATACCTGTTACATCTAGATCTAATGATTGAAGCTTCTTCATCCCTTTAGTGTAGTTATCTAATTTTATAGATAGATAAATACTTCTGTCTGTTTCTTGAAATTTATGAGAATGGGCAAAGCTTGTTTGTGCAAATGATACGAGTAGTACCAATGCTAGAAAATTCTTTAACATATATGTTCCTCCTGAACTTAAAAATTATCTTATTATGTTCTTTTTAAAATGATTGAACAATTAATGTCATTTTATATTAGATAAACCGACCGTTTTAGTTTGCGCAGTTAGTTTTAGTTAGTTGCTAAGTCCGAAGGATTGGTATTTCATTAAAGAATGAAAAAACTACTAATATTTATGATATTCCTATCTTTCAACAGCTACGCTTATAACTGTGAATCGAAAATAGACTTCCTAGAGTCTATTCAAGTTCAACAGGGGCATTGGCAACAGACAGATACTTGCTTTATAAGTATTTCCTCTAGAAAGCACTACAATATGGAGTATCGAAACTTCTTGATAACTTCGAGAGGGAAAATTCAGATATTTAATTCCTTTGGAGAAGGACCATCTAGTACACATACTGGAGCTAGGGAGTTTCACCTCTTTCCAAGAAATGGAAGAGTTGGATACGAGATTTTAGAGGATAGAGTGAATATTACACTGGCAAGTGGTGATATTTTTAGTTTTGATATTGAAACTGCGGAGCCTTTAGAGCTTGGTGGAGGAGAATTTTCCCTAGACCCATTAGTTAATAGGGAGAATCAAGGTGGGTTTGAGGTTACAAAGTTCTCTGGTCTACTTCTTGATTCAGGATTTAAGATGGGAATGTCTCCTACGTGGTATTTAGATAGAAGTTCAACTTTTAAAGACGCTTTTGGTCATACATGCACTGTGAGAAATAGAGATTTATTCGATAAGAAGAGTGATGAAATATTTTGGATTCATGAAGAGGATAAGCAGCTGTATAATTATTTACAAAAGAGATGCCCATCGCTAACCTTAAAGTAAGCAATTTTACTTAAAGGAAAACACTATGTCTCAAATCACTGCGCAACATATTCTTGTTGACCATGAATATGAAATAACTGACTTATTGAAGAAGCTTGAGGAAGGAAAATCTTTCGAAGAGCTTGCCAAGGACTACTCTAATTGTCCTTCTGGAAAAGATGGAGGAAGTCTTGGCTCTTTTGGGAAGGGGATGATGGTTAAGCCTTTTGAGCAAGCGGCCTTTGCCCTTAAAGTTGGTGAAGTCTCAGGTGTGGTAAAGACTCAGTTTGGATTTCACCTGATTAAGAGAATCGCTTAGGTTTATCCAATGATAGATTTTACTACGGCAAAGAGCTTCTTAGAAAAAATAGAATCTAATTTAAAACTCTTGGGTATTCATTTAGATGATTATTTTATAGATCATATTTGTTACCGAGTAGCGAGTATAGATAGATATGAAGAGCTTAAAGCTTACTTGGAAAAAGATCATTTACTCTTACATGAGGCCATGATTTCCAATAGACCAATAGCAACTTTTAAATTCAATGAAGCTATAAAGTACAAGCATCACCAAATTCCTTTGATTGAATTACCTGCTCCTAAAGGAGAAGTTAGTTATGAAGAGGGATTTGAACATATTGAATGTGTCATTGCTGAGAGTTTTGTCGACTTTTCAAATAAGCATAGTGAAATAGAATTTGATTGGAAAGGTGCTCAAAAGAAACATAACCCTGAACTTAGAGTAAAGCTTGGAGAGTTATCGGTTAAGTTTCATCACGCAAGTCTTGAAGACGTGATAGCGAAAGAGTTAAGTTAATAGTATTGATAAAATTTAAATAGGACAGAATATGGACTGGAAAATTAATAGCCTTGAAGAATATGCAATTGCCTATCAAGAATCTAAGAAAAATCCTGAAAAATTTTGGGCCAATATCGCAGAAACTTTTTCTTGGACTAAGAAATGGGATAAAGTTCAGTCGGGTAGTATTGATGATGCGAATATAAAGTGGTTTGAAGGTGGTAAGTTAAATATAACTGAGAATTGTCTTGATAGACATTTAGTAGAGAGGGCGAATAAGGTAGCCCTTATTTTTGAACCCAATTCTCCAGACGATGATGTCATTAAGTATACATATAAAGAATTACACGAAGCTGTTTGCAAAACGGCAAATATGATTAAAGATCTTGGAGTTCAAAAAGGTGATAGGGTTTGCCTTTATATGTCCATGGTTCCTGAACTTTTAATTTCTGTTCTTGCGTGTGCTCGAGTTGGCGCAATTCACTCTGTTGTCTTCGGAGGATTCTCTGCTCATGCTCTTGCTGGAAGAATTGAAGATTCCGCTTGTAAATTATTAATTACAAATGATGGTGGTCACCGTGGAAATAAAATAATTCATCTTAAAGATATTGCAGATAAGGCCCTTGCTGATCTTGAAGACTCAAGTGTTGAGCACGTACTTGTTCATAAGAGAGTTGGAAATGACATTACCATGAAAGAGGGACGAGATATTTGGTGGCATGACCTCTATCCAAAAGCTTCAACTGAGTGTGAAGCCGAAGTCATGGATGCTGAGGATCCTTTATTTATTCTCTATACGTCTGGTTCAACAGGAAGGCCAAAAGGGGTTCTTCACACTACTGCGGGCTACATGGTTTGGGCCGCTTATACATTTGGTAATGTTTTTCAAATGAATGAAGAGGATAAGTATTGGTGTACTGCAGATATCGGTTGGATTACGGGACATACCTATATTACCTATGGGCCACTATTAAATGGTGCGACTACAACAATGTTTGAAGGAGTTCCAACTTTTCCAGACGCGGGAAGATTTTGGAAAGTTGTAGAAAAGCATGAGATTACTCACTTCTATACAGCACCAACTGCTGTAAGAGCTTTAATGGCCTGTGATATCTCTCTTGTTAATAGTGCAAATCTTAAAAGTCTTAAAGTTCTAGGTTCTGTTGGGGAGCCAATTAATGCTGAAGCTTGGCATTGGTATAATAAGTCTATCGGTAAAGAAAAATGCCCTATTGTAGATACGTGGTGGCAAACAGAGACGGGAGGAATTTTAATTTCCTCTTTAGCAGGAGTCACTGATTCAAAACCTTGCTTTGCAACTCTTCCTCTTCCTGGTGTTTTTCCTGCAATCATGGATACAGATGGAAATGCTGAAACTAATATTGAGGCCGAAGGAAATTTATGTATTACGAGAGCATGGCCTGGAATGTTAAGAACAATTTGGGGCGATCACGAACGCTTTAAGCAAACTTACTTAAGTGCTTACCCAGGTTCTTACTTTACAGGAGATGGTTGTAAAAGAGATGGAGACGGGCTTTATAGAATAACTGGAAGGGTAGATGATGTTTTAAATGTCTCTGGTCACAGAATAGGGACTGCCGAAGTTGAAAATGCGATTGGAAAACACCCATGTGTTATTGAATCTGCTATCGTTGGTTTTCCTCACGATATAAAAGGGCAGGGGATTTATGCCTATATTATTGCAAGCGAGAATCATTCTGAAAATATGGTAAAAGAAATATTAGATGTGGTTACTGAAGAGATAGGGCCTATTGCAAAGCCTGATAAAATTCAAATTGTTCCGGGACTTCCAAAAACAAGATCAGGAAAAATTATGAGAAGAATTTTAAGAAAAATTGCAGCAAAGGAATTTGACAACTTCGGGGACACATCTACTTTGCTTGATCCTGCAATCGTAGATGTCATTAAAGACGGAGCATTATAGAATATATTGAGCGAGGCGGATCATATGCCTAACGGCAAAAATAGTATCCTCTTCGCTCTTTTCATACTCTGATCCAATGAGTTGTATTGTTCTCTCAGGAATCATTAAAGCGTTGCAAATATTACTACCACCTTCAATAATTTGCTCTCTTGGGTGACCAAAGCTTTCGGCTAAATTTCTAAGGAAGTCTATTTCTTCTGAACCATCTCTTGCTCCAAAGTGGAAGACTCCTTCCCCCTTCTTTTTTAATACTGCGGCCATCATATTAGCTAGGTGGTTAGTGGAGAGTCTATTTTGGAGAACACCTCTATCTATTGTAAGAGATTCCCCGCTTAACATAACTTCAAGAAAGAGCTCTGTTCTTGATTGTGAATTTGGTGCCCATCCATGTGTTGCTCCAAATCTAAAAATTGAAAAGTTATCACCAGTCTTATTAAGCTCAATCTCACACTTTGCTTTAAATTGACCGTATTCAGTTTGAGCATTTGGAAGTTCATCTTCGTAGTGTTCGCTTTCAGTATTTGCGTCGAGAGCATTGAAGGATGAGAAGTAATTATAGTGAAATCCAAGAGTTCCTGATTTCTCTATTAAGTACTTATGTAGAGTGAAAGCGTCATCGTCTTCACCTCTCGTCATATTGATGACGATATGAGGATTTAAAAGAGTGACTTGCTCATCAATAATCTCTAGCTGATCATTTGCTGCTTGGAATATATCGATACGGTGATCAGGTTTATTATTTAGAACACTACCTACAATATGACAGTCTCCAAATTCTTTTTTTAAAGAAGGGATAAGGTAATGTGCAATCCAACCTGAGCTACCAAGTATTAAAACTTTTTTCATGCCACTCATTATAGTATTTATTATTAGCGAAGGCTAATAATAAGGAGAGGAATGGTTCTGCCGGTAGGGTAAATACTGCCTAGGGAAATTGATACTTAGAATCATCTTTATCTGTTAAGTCGCAAGAGTATATATGTTATATTAATTTCTTGAGACTAGGATTTAAAAACTTATATGAAAACAAGAATTACACCAACACCAAATGGGCATTTACATTTAGGAAATATCTTCAACTTTATTCATATTGCGAGTGAAGCTAGTAGGCTAGGCTTGAAGATTGCTTTAAGAATTGATGATCACGATAACGAGCGTTGTAAAGATGAGTATATCGATGAGATCTTTAGAGCACTTCATCTTTTGAAAATTAATATTGATGAGGGGCCCTCATCAACTGATGATTTTAATCGTAATTATTCTCAGACTTTAAGGAAAGACTTATATAAATCTTATCTAGAGAAGATTGAAGATCAATTTTATTGTGAGTGCTCTAGAAAAGAGGTCTTTGAAAGAAACTCTTTAGGAGTTTATACTGGTTTTTGTAAGACTAAGAATCTAAGCTTTAAAGCTAATAAGAGCTGTACAAGATATGATTGCCCCAGGGAAATTATTAAGTTTGAGAGTCGAGAAGTTGATGTGAAAAACTCGATTGGAGATATCGTACTTTGGAGAAAAGAAGATATTCCTTCTTATCAATTAGTTAGTGTTTGTGATGATATTGAAATGAATATCTCTCATATTTTTAGAGGGGAGGATTTAATTTATTCTTCTGCTATACAATTACTTATTGCAAAAAGTATGAAACAAGATTTTATAAAGAAAGAGAATATTTATCATCACCAATTAGTAACCCTTGAAGGGGAAAAGCTTTCAAAATCAAGGAAGAGTGAGGGAGCAATAGAGCTACTAGAGAGTGATCCTAAGAGAGTCTTTCGTGAATATTCTCTTTTCATGAATAAGCATGTATCTGAAAACCTTGAAGAACTTATTTCAAATCAGTAAAAACTTTTGACAGAAATGGGCCATTTTTGTCAAAAGTAGGTCTTTTTGACAAAAACTCAGAGAAATCGTCAAGAGTCTAAAGTGTAAACATAAATTCTCTTTGCTAGTTTCATCCTGCAAACAAACTTGGAGGATTTATGAAACAAATTAAAAAGACTATTTCAAAATTTATTCTTAACAACATGTACTTAAAGATCTCTCTTGATCAAGAGAGCATGCAGTTAAAGCAGGAAGAGAATTTTCAAGAGTTAAAAAATAAATTAAGAAATACAGATATTTCCATTGATCATAATTTAGATAAGATTGCCACTTATACTGACTTTATTCAAAGTGTAGAACCTTCTGAATATGGTAAGTTCTCATCGTATGTAGAAAGTCTAGTGAATGAAGAAGATAGAGTTCTCTTTAGAAATGGGGTTAAGTACTTCGGACTTACTTCTGGAACAAGTGGACAGGACAGCAAGAGAGTTCCATATAACGCTGATATGATTGATATTTTTAAACGTGCTCAAAAATATCAAGCAAGCGTCATTAATCACTCGATAGCAGGGATTGATTTAGTAAACTCTTCGAGATTAAGCTACGGTTCGACTCCCAAGAATTATACTTCTAATGGAGTTGAGTACGGTTATATTTCAGGTATATTAAGTGCCCAAACACCAAAGATGCTAAAGAAAGTGACTTTCCCTTCTCAGGAAGTTCTAGAGATAGAAGACTGGGAACTCAAGCTTGAAAAGATCTTAAAGCAGAGTTTAAATGAGGATATAAGAATCGCTTCTGCAATTCCTACTTATCTAATCGCTATCTTTGAAGAAATATTAAAGAGAACAAATAAGAAATATATCAAAGATATTTGGCCGAATCTTGAAACTATAATCTATGGCGCGACTCCAATAGATTCTTACCGTGAGAGATTAAATAACTTAGTTGGAAAGAGGTTAAATTACTTTGGAGTATACGCATCGACGGAAGCCCCTATTGGAATCGGAATTAATAACGCAAAAGATGAGAAACAACTTTATGCCTTTAATCCAGATTTAATCTATAGCTTTACTAAAATAGATTTAACCTCATCCCTTTCAATTGGAGATGTTAAGGAAGGGGAAGAGTATTTACTTAATATTACGACACCAAATGGTTTTTTAAATTATACGATGAAAGATATAGTACGAATCAAATCAGTTTCTCCTATCTTAACATTTGAAATTCTTGGAAGACAGGGAAGTGGAATTAATCTTGGAGCTGAAAAGACAAGTGATCAGCAGGTTTTAGATACAGTCGTAAAGTTTAATCAAGCTCAAGGTGTGACCCTAGATCATTACTTTCTCTCTCCTGGAGTGAGAAATGGAAAGGTTTGCTATAAGTGGACTTTATTTTCAAATAATCTAAATGATTCCGAAGAAGTATATGCTCAACTATTGGACCGTGCCTTGTCTGAATGTAACCCTGACTATCTTGACTGTAGAGATTTGAATATCATTGATTTACCTGTGGTTGAGATTGTGACTTCTGATATTTTGGATGATTACTTTTCAAAATATAGAGAAAAGGGACAATTTAAAATGAAGACTGTTTTTTCTTGCGCCGATTCATTCAATGGATTCATTAACTCCGTTCTTCCGGAACTGAGTCTTGCAAGGTCAATTGCATGATTACTTCTATTGTGATTTTAGGCCTTCTTTGTGGGGTGATTTTTACCCTACCTATTGGGCCTGCGGGAATTAGTATTGTTGACTCTTATTTAAGTAAGGGAAGGGCAGTCGCATTGAAAGGTTTCTTAGGACTTCTTCTTGTTGAAATTATCTACCTACAGATTTCTTATCTTGTGTATAAAGCTAAGATGGTAGATTCCTTTATCGAAAATAAGTTTCAACTAACAATTATCTTTGCCTGTGTCCTAACTTTTATTGGGATAAGTTTCTTACTTTCTAAAGGTCGTAAGGACTTAAACTTGCCATCTGGATTTAAAGGAGTTTTTTCTTTAACAATAATTAATCCGAGCTTAGTACTTACATATATAGCATTGATTGCTCTATATGAAGACTTCTTTGGTAGAGAAATTTCTGCGAATTACTTCATCTTGGGAGCGAGTTCAATGATTACAGGAGTCGGAAGTACTCTAGGGGCCCTCTCTCTCTTAGCAAAGACGAAAGAGAAATTTATCTCGCATCACTTAGTGAGAATTAAAAAGACCTTTGGAATATTATTTATAACAACAGCAATTTGCTCTCTTGGAGGAGCTTTATGAAATATTTATTAATGCTAATTTTACTTTTATCAAAAAATATTTATGCCTACGAATGTAGTTTAGAAAAAGAGAGCAAAGGAAATACTCTTAAGACTTGTTCTATAAAAGGTAAGAAGGTTAAGTTCTTAAGTGTAGATGGCACAATGGAAGATCTCGCTTATTATCATGGACTTTTTATGCCCGAAGACGTGACTAAAGGAGTACTCGCTTCGGTCCAACAAAGAAGAGATGAGTCGTTAGCTGCACTCTCTAGCAAGGATAGAAGACAGTTTTCAATTATTTATCAATGTATGATGAGCAAGTATAGAAAATCTGTGTCAATAGAATTTTTAAAGGAATTGAATGCCCTCGCTCGAGGAGTCCGCGATGGAGGCTTTAGTCTAGAAGGGAAAGATGTTGTTGAAGCAACACTTATGATTGAAATGTCTGGCTTTGTTGATTCCTTAAACCTTGAAATGGAACAAGACAAGAGGGGAGCTAATTGGGAGCTTATAAAAGGCTGCGGATTTCGTCTTGCAAGTGGAGCTATTAAAAATGTTTTTAGAAGTGTAGGGAAAACGTTTAAGAAAATGAAGAAAGGCTGTACTGGATTTACTGCGCCAAGCTCCATTTCATCAAATGGAAGTCACTTACACGGAAGAAACTTTGATACGGGGTTCTTAGGTGTTTTTGAAAAATATCCGGTTATTATTCATCATAAGAATAGTGAAGGTGTAAATTATATGGGAATGAGCTCTGCTGGACTTCATTATCCTGGTGGAATTTCAGGAATGAATGAATACGGTATTTCTATTTCAACTCACGAGCTTAGAACTAAGAACTATAAAGTGAAGTATAAAGATAGAGTTGGAGTTGTTGCCCCTTACGCCGCAAATTATATTCTCTCTCGTGCAAAGACTTTGGATGAGGCCATTTCTATAGGGAAATCATTTGGATACTTTGGAGCTTGGAGTTTTTTAATTTCAGACTCTAAGAGTGGGGAGAGTGTGAGTCTTGAGATATCTGGAGATGTTGTTAGGGTTGCTAAGAGAGACTCTGCTCATGGAATGGGACAGAGTAATCACTTTCTTCACCCTGATACAAGTCGAGACAATTATGAATATAGTATAAATAAGAGTTTGGAATCTAGAGCGAGACTTAGTTTAGTAGAATCAGAGTTGGAAAAATCAAGTGGAAGTATTGATATTCAGTGGGGAATCGACCTTCTCTCTGGGCATAATGACTTTCTAATGGGAAAGAGAAGTTTTGGAAGAACAATTTCTAAAGTCTATACTTCCATGACTCATATTATGGATACTAAGAATCATATTTTTTGGTTTTCTCTTGGAGAAAGTTATCCAACAAATTTATCAACCTTTCTTGGTCTGAAGATTGATTACAGTAAAGCAGGCGACTTCTTTCAATTTGCAGGAGAGTCAAGTAACTCAATTCTAGAAGATTCGTCTTGGAAGAATTCTCTAGAGTTATATACGCAAGCGTATTTAGCCTATGATCATGAAAGAGATAGAAAAAAGAAATTAGTAAATACCTACCGCTTACTTACTCGTGCAAATATCTTAAGTCTTGAAGATCATCACTTTGAATTTCCATATGAACTTATGAGAGTAAGGGTGGGATTAAAGTTATTATCAGAGTTTCCTTCTGAAGTTGATAGTTTTGAAATCTTAGAGGGGTTGAATACACTACTATTAAATATAGAATCACTACATGATTATGAGAAATCTCAAGTGTATGAAGATTTGGCAAAGTTCTATGACCTTACTGGGCAGAGAAAGAGGGCCTCTGAAAATTTTAGAAAATCAATTTCTTATTTAGAAGAACTTAGAGAGAGTTTTTTAGGTCATCATTATTTGAATAAATTATATTGGACCAACTTTTGGTTTATAGAAAATACTTATTCTAAGTACGATAATTTTAGAGAAGAGTTGCATTTTGCAACTGTTGAATAACCAAGTTTGCGCTGAGGGAGTACATATTATGTGTACTCCCTTATTTTCTTATTGAATGGAGCTAATTTTAACGAGTTGAGAAAGAACTTCTTTCGCTGAGTCTGTATTTAATTCTTTTGCATAGCTCGTTAGAATCTTTCTACCGATGATATTACACCCGATGAAGGCAAATTGCTCTTGCATTGCCATCAGAACATGATTCCCACCACCACCGCTGTGAGTTCCAAGTACTACTGGCTTTGTATTAAGAGAGTCTCTCCAGTTATCATTACCCGAGCGACTAATCCAAGCGATTGTATTATTTAATGAAGGAGGGACAGAACCATTATATTCAGGTGCTAGAATAACAAAGCCTTGCGCATCCATAAATTTCGCTGTGATAAAAGTAGCATCTTTAGGAGTTCCATTTGACTCTGCTTTTGCAGAATAGAGGGGGAGGTCTAAATCAAGAAGATTAACCACTTCAAAGTTTGCCTCATATTCTTTAGAAATTTCTAAAATTGTATTCGCTAGTTTTAAATTATTTCCATCACTTGCTGTAACGATTAGAATATTTGGTTTCATCTTACCTCCGATTTATTTTAAATAAGGGGCTATATTCCCTTATTTTTTATCATTTGACTAGATGAATAATTCCTTGGGGAAATCACTTGGAATAGGGGCGCAAAATTCAATGATTTCCTTACTAATAGGGTGAGGAAACTTTAATTTATAGGCGTGAAGAAGTGTTCTCCCTTTATTTTCTCTTCCGTAGATAGAGTCTCCTACTATAGGAAAACCAAGCTCGCTTAAATGAACTCTTATTTGATGTAATCGGCCTGTTTCAGGAGTTGCTTCAATAAGGCTGAAGCCTTCTGCGTGAGAGATTTTCTTAAAACTTGTCAGCGCATTCTTACCATTCTTCTTCACGCTTCTTACTTTCATCTTATTACTTGGGTCCCTCTCAAGAAGATTGGATATCTTTGTGTCAGAAAAAATATTTTCTTGATCTATAACCACCGCAAGATAGGTCTTTTTGATTATTCTATTTTCAAATAATTCAGTGAAGAATTTATTTTGAGATTTCTTCTTACAAAAAAGAAGAAGCCCACTCGTTTCATAGTCAATGCGGTGATGGAGAGCTAGGTACTTCTCTTTATGAGGCCCACTAATATATCTTTTCATTGCGCAAAGGAAGTTATCTTGGCTTGATTGAATTGTTGCATTTGAAGAGAGGTTTGCGGGCTTATTTCCAATTAGAAATATTGGCTCTTCATGTATAATCATTTCCGGTGATATTTTGATAGATTCTTTAATCGGAAGAGACCACTGCTTGAATTGTGACTTTGTTAATGAAACTGAAAAGGATTCACTCTCTTGCAAAATTATTTGTGCTTCTGAAATCTCTCGTCCTCTAATTCTAATTCTCTTGTCCTTAACTAGCGCTTTAAAGTCATTTAATTCAAGTGATAGAGAGAAATCTTCTCGGAGAGTATTCTTTAAATTGTTAAAGAGACTATCTTCTTTGTAGGCCCTAAGTTTTAGTACTTTAAATATATTTTTCAAGGGATTCTCCTATGAGTTCTTTAAAGTAAGTAGGGATATCTGCAATGAAGTTGTGCTGTATCTTCTCTAATTGTATATCTAGTTTATAGGAATGTAGCGCCATTTGAGAAAAGTTGTATTTATTCTTTATAAGGTTTTGATATTTAGAATCACCATATCTCTTATCACCAAGAATTTCTAACTTGTGAATGGCACAGTGCCTTCTTATTTGATGTGTTCGGCCAGTTTCAATATTAAAGAGCATGAGAGTAAAATACTTATTCGAGTAAATTCTTTTCCAATTGGTGATACATTCTTTTAAGTCTGACTTCTTTCCTCTAGGGTTCTTACTACCTTCAGCTTTTTCGCTAAGCTTATCTGTCCAAGTTCCACTTTCTTCTTTAGTTTGTCCTCGACAGATGGCCAAGTAATATTTCTTTGAGTGTTGTAATGCTTGTTGCAACTCAGCAGTAGCACTTTGGTCTTTTGATAGAAGCAAGAGTCCACTGGTGTCCTTATCTATTCTATGAACTGGAGCAATTTCTAAATTTTGCTCTTTGAAGAATTCAATTACACTTTCTGAATCGTTGTGGACACTTGTACCACTAGGCTTATTGATAACCAGCCAAGTGTCACTTTCTTTTATAACTTTTATCATGCTTAAATATGGCATAAACATCAGTGTTGTGCAATCTTGTGCACCGCTTGGATTGGCGCTAAGTATGAGATATTTTTAAGAAAATCTTGACTTTCGTTGCTATCATCTAGACTCTAATATATCATTTAAGTAAGCAATTAAGAGAATGAGTTCATTGGAAAATCGTATCAGCGAAAATATTTATTTTACAGATATCTTTAGACGGCTAGGCTGCTCTAAAGTGTGCTCAAAGTTTAAGTTGGAAGACGAGCAGTGGGATTATTTATCTAAGAGGGGATTTGATACAATTCTTCTTGAAGGTAGAAGTTTGATTGTTAAAATATTTAGTGAAGAGCTTAAGACACACTCTTGTAAACTTGCTCCAGTTCAAACACATCCTATTTTTACTGCACTCCACGCGACAGGCACTTGTTGTAGGTCTTCTTTGCAAAAATGGCATAAAATACCTAAGGATAAAGAACTCAAAGAGAAAGATATTTTCTATATTCTCTTAGTTGTTAAAGAGTGGATTATTCGACAAGAAAAGCCTAATCACCTGATTAAATCAGAAAAGTCTCAGTTAAGTCTCTTTTGCAGTTAAGTGGCAATTGTTTTTTTTTCTTAGGCAAAGCTTAGAAACACACTTACAATTTTCCTATGTCAAATTGTCACCACCATCATCATAATCATTCAGGTAGTAAGAATATTCTTATTGCTTTCGCTCTCAACTTTTGTTTTGCAATAATAGAATTTATAGGAGGGTATCTTACAAATTCTATGGCGATTTACTCAGATGCACTCCACGATTTAGGAGATAGTACAGCGCTACTTATGTCTTATTTCTTTGAGAAATTTTCAAAGAAAGATCGCGATCAAAAATATACCTATGGATATAGAAGATTTTCTCTTTTAAGTGCTTTATTAAATGCTGTCATTTTATTGGCCGGATCGGTCTTTGTTATTAGTGAATCATTTGAGAGATTATTAGACCCTCAACCAGTTATGAGTGAAGGAATGTTTGCCTTAGCGATTCTTGGAATTGCTGTAAATGGTATTGCTGCGTATAGAATGTCGAAAGACGAAGGTATTAATCAAAGAATGGTTATGCTCCACTTAATGGAAGATATTCTTGGATGGTGTGCTGTCTTAATTGTAAGTGTCGTTCTCTATTTTAAACCTTGGTATATTTTAGATTCAATTCTTTCGATTCTTATCTCACTTCTTGTTCTACGTGGGGTTTATCAAGGATTAAAGAAAATTGTGACTATCCTCATGCAGGCCTTCCCAAAAGATTTAAGTATGGAGACTGTTAGAGAGAAATTAATTGAGATCGATGGAGTAGAGGATGTTCACTTTATTCAAGGCTGGTCTATGGATGAAGAGTCTCACTCTTTAACTTTTCATGTTTCTGTTTCAGATGAGTTAAAAGTTAAAGAGCTTGATAGAATTAAGATAGTTATTAAATCGACTTTATTTGATATGAATGTAAAGAACTCGGTCATTGAATTTGAAGGGGTCGGGCATAATTGCGACCACGTAACAAATTAGCCATTAATATTGACTCTCATATAGTGCGCTGTTAAATTTAAAAAGATGATGAACTACATTTTAGCAATATTCATGATACTTACTCTCTCTTCTGCTAGCGCACTAGAGACAATTGATTGTCATGATGAAGTTAAATTAGAAAACGTATCTTTGTCAGCAGCTTCTCTCTCTAGTTCAGTCCATCATTCCCACCAGGAAGAGTCAGACTGTGAAGACAGTTCTGATCATTGTATTCATCATTGTTCAGGTATTCATAATATTTTTCAGTTTAGTACAAATGTTGCTCTAGGGAACGGACTTGTTGATTCTTTGAACAAGGTTTGGTTCTACACGCACCACTACTGTGAACCATTTCTTGACTCTGTAGTAAAGCCACCCCTCTTCTCATAATTTCTTCTTAAATTTAAAAGGTATAACCCTGCGATTAGAAAATCGTAGTAATCTGCATAGGATTTATCATGTATTTATTAAAAATAATTTTACTAGCGATTTTCGCTATCTCAAGTTATGGAGCTTTTGCCAATTGTAATATTAAGAACTCTCAGGAGCTATTTAATATTATTAAGGAAGGACATCCTGAAATAAAATATAACGAGAGCTTAGAGAAGGCCTATTCTGAAACTTTGAGTATCTCTAGCCAGTTGCCAAACCCTGAACTTGAAGCATCAAGAGAAGAAGGGAAGTCTTTAGAGGGAGATACTAGTGTTACTTCTTTAGCGCTTTCTTTTCCAATTGAACTTGGAGGAAAGCGTAGTGCCAGAAAGAATTACGCTATTAATTCAACGAATATGAATAAGCAAATTCTTAGGCTCAGTAGTGAAGATGCATATATTAAGGCTATTTTAATTGCCTATAGATTAAGACAAGTTTATGAACTTCTTCCTATTTACAAAGAAGCTCTAGATTCACTCAATAAAATTTTGAAAATTAAATTAAAGAGAAAATCTCTCTCCCCAGAAGAAGAAGTTGAGAAGGAAACACTAGGGCTAGCGACTAATGACTACCGCCTTAAAATTTCTAGATTAAAATCAGAAAGAGAGAAGATTTCAAGAGAGCTCTCTCTATCGATGGGAAGGGATTGTAGAATATCTAGAGGTTCTCTTCCTTTAGATGTAGATCTTACAAAAGACTTTAGTGATAAGAATGATTTTGAAAAATCAGCGCAACTCTTACAAGCTAAAGAATCACTAAATGCTGCCAGAGCAAAGCTTGAGCTCGAAAAGTCACAAGCATTCCCTGATATGAAAATAGGTCCAACACTAGAAGTAGAGAGAGTTAGAGGAAGAGATTATAAAAGCTATGGCATTTCAGTCTCCATTGGACTTCCAGTCTTTAATTTAAATTCAGGAGCAAGGAAGAAGGCCACTCGTGAACTTCACTCTTCTGAGTTAAATCATAAGCATGTCAAAAGACATGTCATGATTGAACTAGAATCTGAAATAGAGAAATACAATACTTTTAGAGAGTCTTTGAAAACAATTGCAAGTAGAGATGAACTTGAAAAGAAGCATATGAGAATTGAAAAACTTTTTAAAAGAGGAGTTATTTCAACTTCAATGATTATCGAGTCACATAGACAGCTAATTGAATTTGCAAGTACGCGCTTTGAGTTTGAATTAGGGGCCGTAGAAGCTATCTGGAATATTAATAAGATTAAAGGAGCTGTATTCAGCTCTAAAATATAGAGGTTAAAATGAAAATACTGATAATTATACTCTCGCTGATAACATACGCTGGAGCAAGCGAGGACCATGAGCATGGAAAGAAAAATATTGAAGAGCGTGAAGTCCCACATATTGAACATGGTAATCATGATGAGCATGGACATAAGAAAGATTCTGAAAAAGGCGAGCATACTCACGAAGAAGGGGATGATCACCATGAAGAAAAGCACGATGATCATGAAGAACACGGTGATAGCGATAAGCATGGACATGATCACGGAGGGGGAAAGGCCATTGGAGAAGGTAAGGCGATCACTGAAGTTGATGAAGAGAGAGGTTTTAAGTTGAGTCAGGAAGCGATCACTTCCCTTGGTATTAAACTAAAGACAATCACTAAATTCAATCACCTTCTAATTGCAAAGAAGTCCCTTGTTACATCTAAGAGCGAAAAAGGAATTTACAGATTTAGAGAAGGTTTTTTTAAGTTTATATCTGTGAAGATCATAAAAGAGCAAGGAGATGGATACTTGATTCAAGTGGATAGTCTAAAAGCTAAGGATCAAATCGTTGTTAGCGGAATAGGACTCCTAAGAGTAAGTGATGTGTACTCAACAGATAAATCTGAATATGGACATGCTCACTAAGAGTATTTAAAGGTGAATTTATGATAAATAAAGTTATAGAATTTTCTGTTCATAATAGAATGTTTGTCTTCATGGCAACATTGCTATTAATCATTTTTGGTTTTAAATCCTTTCAGGAGCTATCGATTGATGCTGTACCTGATATTACAAATACTCAAGTTCAAATAAATACCCAGGTTAAAGGTCTCGTCCCAGAGGAAGTTGAGAGAATGGTCACTTTTCCCATTGAGTACTCAATGAATGGAATCCCCGGGGTGGATAATATTAGGTCTATTTCAAGATATGGTATTTCACAAGTCACAGTGGTTTTCAAAGAAGGAACAGATATTTATAGAGCGAGACAGTTGGCCTCTGAGAAGTTGCAAACGATTGCCCTACCAAGCAATGTTTCTCCTGAAATGGGACCAATTAGTACGGGGCTTGGTGAAATTTTTCATTATTCCATTGAGGCTAAGAAGGTGGAAGAAGACCCAACTAAGAGACTTATTCAATTAATGGAGCTTCGCTCAATCCAGGATTGGTTTATTAAGCCAAGGCTTCTAACTGTAAAAGGAGTGACAGAAGTAAATACAATTGGTGGTTATGAAAAACAATTCTTCATACAACCAAATATTGAAAAAATGACAAAGTTTGGTATTCATTTTGATGATATTGAAAATGTAATTGAAGAATCAAATTTAAATGTGGGTGGAGGTTATATTCAACAAACGGGAGAGCAGTTGCTTGTCCGAGGAGTTGGTCTTCTTCAAAATATTAAAGATATAGAGAATGTAGTTGTTAAGAGGCTCTCCTCCTACCAAATTATAAAAATTAAAGATATCGCAGAAGTTAAATTTGATAAAGAAATTAGAACAGGAGCTGCAACTGTAAATGGAGAGGAGTCTATTATTGGAACGGCTTTTATGCTTCTAGGTGAAAACTCTAGAGCGGTGGCCGAAAGAGTTTCGACGAAATTAAGTGATGTGGAAAAAGATCTTCCAGAATGGGTAGAGTTAAAAGTTCTCTATGATAGATCAAATATGGTTAATGCTACTCTTAAAACCGTGGAGCATAATTTAATTATGGGAGCGGGGCTTGTTATCGTTTTTCTTCTTCTACTTGTGGGAAATTTACGTGCAGCAATTATAACCTCCCTAATGATTCCAATTTCTCTTCTTATGACTTTTATACTGATGCGTTGGCAAAATGTTTCGGGGAATCTTATGAGCTTAGGGGCCCTTGATTTCGGGATTATAATTGACGGAGCAGTGATTGTTATTGAGAACTGTGTCCATCGATTGCAAAAGAGAGGAAAGGAGTTAGGAAGAGAGCTTACAAGAGCTGAAGTAAAACAACTTGTTATTGATTCGGCCATTGAAATTCGTTCCGCAGCAGGCTTTGGTGAACTCATTGTTATTATAGTTTTCATACCTCTATTCGCTTTGACAGGAGTCGAAGGTAAAATGTTTGGACCAATGGCAATGACATTTATAATGGCCCTTTCGTCAGCTTTACTTCTTTCTTTCACTGTTGTTCCGGCCTTGGCCGCCACATTCTTAAGTGGAAAAACGAAAGATAAAAAACCGTATTTAATGAAGTTAGCAGAAAGGATATTTAAACCTGCGCTAGAATCAGCACTACAATTTAAGAAAATTATTCTTGGAATTGGAATAGCCTCAATTCTATCAGGAGTATTTCTCTTTTCCAGAATGGGGGCAGAATTTATTCCACAACTGGATGAAGGTGATTTTGCTATCCAATTCATTCGTCCGGCCAATATTAGTACTGAGAACTCGGTGGAGCTCCAAAGAATTTCAGAGAGAGTGATTAATACTTTTCCGCAAGTAAGAGATGTCTTTGCAAGAACAGGTGCTGCAGAAGTTGCTACAGACCCTATGGGAGTAAATATTTCTGACTCTTATGTGATGCTTAAGGGGAGAGATAAATGGCCAGAAGATGAGCATATAAAGAATAAGAAAGACTTAATGAATGAGATTAAGGAGAAACTTGAGCTACATATTCCTGGTCAAGTGTTGATGATCTCTCAACCAGTAGAGCTTAGATTTAATGAACTACTAGAGGGAACGAGAGCTGCACTTTCTGCAAAAGTTTTTGGAGATGATCTGGATGAACTTATTAAATATTCAAAAGAAGTAGCCGAAGTCATTAGCACAATTGATGGAGCTGGTGAGGCCGAGTCAGAATCAAAAGGAAAGTCTCCCTTACTTCAATATGTACCTAAAATAGATACACTTGCCGACTTAGGTGTCACTGCTAGACCTGTTTTAGATGCTATTAGTACAGCTATTGGAGGACGTGAAGTAGGGCATATTTATGATGGTGTGAGACGCTTTCCTATCGTGACGAGGCTTTCTGAAGAGGAGAGAGCAGATGTGATGACTATCAGAAAACTTCCTGTCGGTATCTCTGAGGGATATACTGTCCCTATCGAACAGGTTGCTGATATCTCTTTTGTTGAAACATTTTCATCAGTCAATCGAGAAAACTCTTTGAGAAGAGTTGCTGTTCTAGTTAATCCTGAGACAAGGGATATTGAAAGCTTTGTAAAAAAAGCTCAAGCTGAAGTTGAAAGTAAAGTGAAACTTCCAGAAGGGTACTTCATTGAGTGGGGAGGAACATTTAAGAACTTAAGAAGTGCTAAGGAGCGTCTAAGTATACTAGTTCCTATGGCATTACTTTTAATTCTTGCAATGCTCTACGCTGCATTTAAAAACTTCGCTCAAGTCATGCTGATCTTTGCTTGTGCTCCGATGGCCTTAATTGGTGGGGTACTCTCATTAAATATTATGGGAATGCCTTTTAGTATTTCTGCTGGAGTAGGCTTCATTGCTCTGTCTGGAATTAGTATTTTAAATGGCGTCGTCCTAGTGACTTACTTTAATAGATTAATTAGTGATGGGAAATCTCCTGATGATGTAGTGAGAGAAGGGGCCATGACTAGATTGAGACCAGTTCTTATGACTGCGCTTACTGATATTTTTGGCTTTCTACCAATGATATTCTCTACAGGTCTTGGAGCAGAGGTTCAAAAACCGTTGGCGACAGTTGTCGTTGGAGGAATTCTCTCGGCAACACTACTTACGTTAATTGTTCTGCCTAGTCTTTATCGTCTTTTTATTAAGAATATGAGACCAGAGTTATTTGCCAAATAAGTTTTGGGACCACTGAAGAAAATTCGGTGGTCTTCTTTTTTCTTTTAGAATAACCTTAAAGAAAAAGAGGTATATATGTGGTTAGCGATAGGGAAAACTTTCTTGGCAGCAATTTTAATTAGTTTTGTTTCTTGGCTATCTGGAAAGAAGACCGGTCTTGCTGGTTTTTTGACGGCACTACCTCTTACGACTTTACTTGCTCTCGCTTTTTCTCATATGCAGTGGGGTGATTCAAAGCAGTCTGTTGAATATGCAAAAAGTGTTTTTGTGGCAATTCCTGTCTCTCTTCTTTTCTTTGTGCCTTTCTTGTTGGCCGAGAAATTCAATCTAAATTTCTGGCAGTGCTATAGCTTTGGAGTAGGACTCTTAGGGCTTGGATATTTTGCACATAGTTATATAACAAGGGTTATCTAGCTACGCTTCCGTGCGTTACATTTGCGCTGAAGTTTTGCTTCGAAGAAGTATTTCAACCTTTCAGTAGGTTAGCTAATCAAAAAACTGACATCTAAGCTTGAAAAAGTGCGTAAAAACGATTAATTTCTTTAGGTTAGTTTTGTGAACATTTAAACAGGGGTGTCGTCGTGGCCAGTGGTTCTCGTCATAGAAGAAAGCACAATAAAGGTAGAAGAAAAAGAGGTTCTAAATATAGAAAGAACTTACGTCTTCGTAGAAAACAAAAAAGCTAAAAGCTTAAGCTTTCAAATTATAAAAGGCCCCTTCTTTGGAAGGGGTTTTTTATTTCTAAATTTGCTCATCCCCGAATAATCCCAGATAATAAAGCCTCATGAAAAATGAATTAAAAAGAATTGGTAATTTAAGCTTACCCCTCATCTTTGCACAGATTGGAGTTGTTCTCCTAGGTGTTACAGACATGGTAATGCTAGGTCATTACAGTGATACGTCTCTCAAGGCTGCAGGATTAGCAAATGTGTGGGTAATTGGTACTCTTATGTTTGGTATCGGATGCTGCTTAGGTATTGATCCCATCGTGTCGAAGTTGCTGGGAAAGGGAGAGACTGAAAGAGTACGAGTTGCGCTAGTAAGTGGAAAAGTTTTTGCGATTCTCGTTGCAATTATTACAGGAGTTCTTTGGCTCTTTACGGGAAATATTTTAAAGCTCTTTGGACAAGAGACTCTTTATGCAGACCTTGCTCACGACTATGCTTTAATTCAGATACCTAGCTTGATTCCTTTTTTCATGTATATGATCTTTCGTCAGTATATGATTGCCTCTGAAAAGACTGGACCAGTGGCGATTGTTCTTGTTCTTACTAATATAATAAATATCTTTCTCAATTGGCTCTTTATATATGGAGTAGGACCATTTAGTGAAATGGGTCTATTTGGAGCGGGTCTCTCTAGTTGCTTTATGCGAGCGACCCAGTATATTTTACTTTGTTTGATAGTTATAAACTTTAAAGAATATAAGGAATATTGGGTTCCTTATAAAACGAAGTTCTTTGAATTAAAAATATTTAAAGCGATATCTCTTATGGGGCTACCTATAGGAATTCATCTCATGCTAGAAGCATTCGGCCTACAAGTGACGACCTTTATTGCAGGAAGAATTGGAAGTGATGAACTAGGGGCCCATTCTATTATTCTAAACCTTCAGTATCTATTCTTTATTCTTCCAATGTCCTTTTCTCTTTGTGCTGCTACTCGAGTTGGATTTGAAGTTGGAAAGATGAAGAGAAATATACTTGTGGTCTTTAAGGCATCACTTCTGGTTTCTACCCTTGCCTTTATTCTCTCTTCAACAATTCTCTTCTTTGGAGGAGAATTCTTAATTCGTACTTATGGAGTATCGGAAACAATCATAAGTCTTTCAAGAGATTGCCTAGGCTATAGTGCTATTTTCTTATTCTTTTATGGATTACAGCTTGTGGGAAGTGGTTATCTACGAGGAGCTGGGCTTACAGTTGCTTCTAGTCTAGCAAATATTTTCTCTCTTTATTTCTGCGCTCTACCAATGTGTTACTACTTGGCAATTACAAAGAATTGGGGACTTCCAGGACTTTGGGCCGGATTGGCATTTGGTATGATGGTAGCGACTTTCATCGCTACCATATTAAATATTAGATACCTTCTAAGTTATAAAAAGAGGCTACTTTCGTCCGACTAGAAGTAGCGCAGGTAAGAAGATAAGATCAATTACGAGCGCAACAAGTAGAACAATTGCAGTAAAGAGGCCAAAATTCATATTTGGAGTAAACTCAGCTATAATCAACGCTCCAAATCCTACTGCAAGAATTAGGGTTGTCCAAATTAGCGCAGGCCCTGTAGAGGCAAGGACTCTTGAGAGAGCTTCTTTTGTATCAAGTCCACTTTGTTTAAGAGTATTAAAACTATTGAGAAAGTGAATAGTATCATCAACAACAATTCCTAAGCAGACAGAACTCACAAGAGCTGTTCCTACATCAATAGGAGTGTTGAGTATTTTCATTAGCCCTGCTCCAATGGCAAGGGGGACAACATTTGGAATCATTGAAATTAGTCCAAGCTTTATAGACTTAAAAATAAATATGAGCAGTAGTGAGATACCAATAAGAGCTAGAGCAATGGATGAAAAGAATGACTTAACTACAAAAGTTGTCATATTTTGATAAATTGGAATTTTCCCCGTGACAACAGCATCTAATCCAAAATCAGAAGCTTTTTCTTCAATCATTTTCATTTTTGCAAGAGACTCTTTTGAACCCTGTAAGGTCCATAGTATGGCCATTCGAAGTGAATCTTTTTCAATAGTCATTCTATCCTTTAAATCTTTACCTTGAGGAAGACTCATGGAGTAGAGAAAGAGAAGCTCTGCAATTGTCTTTCTATTGTCGGGAATTCGGTAGTAGCTCTCTTGATCTGCATGCATAGACTTATTCATGGCCTTTACAACTTCAACAATAGAAGTCACTCTTGAAATATATTCCTTTTCCTCTAGCCAATTTTGGAATTGATCAACTTTCTTTAGAAAGTCTGGACTTTTAATACCATCTTTCTCACCTGAGTTAATGACAACTTGTGGACCGTAAAATCCACCTAAGTTTTTCAAAGTAAAGTCGTTTGAAACTCTTAGGGGTACAGTTTCTGTAAAGTAAGTATAAGGATTTGAGTTTACTTCATTCTTATATCCTAAGTAGGCTAAGAAAAATGAAGAAACTAAAGTTCCGATAAGAACGAGATACTTATACTTGTCTATAATATTAATTAGCTTTGTTGCAGTTGCTAGATGAGAACTATTTGAATTTTCTATACTCTTTCTCTTGTAATTGACTTTTAGCTTTGAAAGAATTGGTGTCATAAATAAAACAGTGAAGAGCCAAGCAAATAAAGTCCCAAATCCAGCGAGGATTCCTAAGTCTCTCAGGGGAATAAGATCAGAAGTTGTGCAGCTAAAGAATCCTATGGCCGTCGAGATAGAAGTTAAGAGAGTTGGTTTGAAATTTTTTTCGAATGCTTTTCTGGTCGCATCTCTTTCATTTTCGCCACTAGATCTAAATTGAAAATAGCTCACTAGAATATGGACACTATCAGCAATGGCAATTGCAATGAGAATTGTTGGAACCATGGCAATGAGATTATTAAATTTTATTCCTAAGTATCCGGCCAGACCAAAGGTCGCAAGAGTTGTAACAGTAATAATAAAAAGAGGGAGGGCGACTCCAATCAATGTTCTAAAAACATAAATGAGAAATAGAATTATAATGAGAAAGACTATCGGAAAAATTGTGGCAACATCATGTTCAGAAACTTCTCTGAATGTATTATTAATATCAAGAGAGCCGTTGGTATAAATTTTATGAGTGTCACCTTGTGGGAGAGTTTCTTTGATTTTCTTAATCATTTCTCTGGTTTGGGCAATGATGAACTTGTCATCAGGAGCTCCATCAAAGTGAGGTTTTATTTTTGCATAGATATTAGTTACAGTTGCTTCTCTATTAATTAAGTAGTCGGGGAGGGTCTTATCATTAAGAGCGAGCTTCTTTTTCTCTAGTAAAGTTTCGAGAGAGTGATCTTCACTTATAAAGTCTTCTATAATAAGTTCATCTTCACTCGCTGAGGTCCATTGATAATTGGTTAAGGAGTCAACAGAGATGACGTCACTAACTTTCCATAATTCATCAGTTAGTTTTTGAACGAGATCAATTGAGCTCTTGTCGAAAATTCCGTCGGGGGAGTGAACGATTATATTTATTAAATCATCATTACCAAACTTAGCTTGAAAATTATCATAGCGCTTAATTAATGGTTCGGAATCCCGAAACCAAATCCTATAGCTAAAATCAGACTCAACACGAAGTAGACCAGGTATGAGAGAAAATAGAATAACTAGACCAAGAAGGAATGAAGTCCAAGGTCTAGTTAAAGTAAAGTGGGTGATCTTCTTTGAATAACTCAAGATTATTCTCCTAAAGTGAATGTAGATATAAACACTTATCGGAGAAGTTCTCTCTGCTAATAACTTTTTTAGCTTAGAGAATAAGTAGAGATTTTTTTTCCTATTCGTCGTCTAATTCAATACTATCTAGGTTTAGCATAAGGTCTTCGGCGGGGTTTGGACACCTAGGGCACCATGAGCCAGATGTGCTTTTCTTCCCCATTATTTCAAGGGCGGTGGCCTTCCATTTATGGCCAGATTTACATTCCCATAAAAGGTAAGTCGTAGAGTTCTTATACTCATTTGAAAGTAGCTTTCCACCCTTTAATTCAGCAAATTCAGCGAGTGTGTCCAAATCAAATGTTCTTCTTGTTTTGCTCAATTTCTTCCTCTTTTGTTAGGGACTTAGTTAATTGAATAAACTAATGTCACTTTGTGCCACGACTCAAAGCCTTCTTTTAGGTCGTATATCCTAGAAAGATACACTGTTACTCAACGACTTCAACTATTTATTTCACAAACCTGACATAAAGTTAACAATTCTTGGGACAGCTGCTGATAGATTAACTCTATGTTTAGATCTAATTTCTCTATAACGGTTGAATTAGGTCAGATACTAACGTACTTTTCAGTCATTCGAAATATAAAAGGATTTTACTATGTATAACATTCAATTGGCCTCATCACTAAGCGGAATTAATGTTCATAACTTACGAGCTTGGGAAAGAAGATATAGTGCAGTTTCACCGAGAAGAGATGAAGTTGGACGTAGACTTTACTCTAGAGAAAATATAGAGAAATTATTTCTTTTAAATCAATTAGTAAAAGAAGGGACTGCGATTAGGCATATTGCAGAAAAGTCTAATGAGGAGTTAGTCTCTTTAGTAGAAGAGAGAGGTCTCGTTTCTGATCTAGACTTTGAGCAATCTAATTCTGAGAAAGAAGAAATAGAGCTTACATTTAAGGCCATGGTAATGGCACTTAATTTTAAAAAGTTCGATATTGTTTCACATGAGTTAGGTAAGGCAATTGATCAATATGATTTAAATAAAGTTGTCTTTGATATTCTAATTCCCTTTCTTTACGACCTTCGTGAGAAGCTTGAGAAGCATAAAATTACTGCTGAAGAAAAGCATACTCTAATTACTTTAACGAAGTACTTTCTAAGACGTAAGATTTACCAGAATAATTCGAGTATTACTCGAAATAGTGTTGTTATTGCAACACCAGCTGGTGATAGCTATGAGCTTCAAGCTTTAATAGCATCGCTCTTATTGAGTAATCATGGAAGACAGGTCGTCTACCTTGGAGCAAATGTAGAAGCGAGAACTATTGTCGATACAGTTGAAGCAACTGGAGTTGAAAATATTCTTGTTTGGGGATCATGTCTTTGGGATGAGAAAAGGGGAGGAGAGCTAGGAGCTTATTTTAATTCTCTTCACGAACTTGCTCCTAAGGGAACGAATATAGCTGTCGCCTGTAATGGGAAAGCCCCATTTGAGTTTTTTACGACAAATACTGGAGTGAAAGTTCTTCCAACATTTGAGAAACTAGCTCAAGACTTAGAAGCAAAGAAAATCTTCTAGCCCCTATTCTTAGGGGCATATTTCATCTATGAAGAGATCGAAAGAATTTTCAGATGTATATTTCTTGAAATTATAACTAAATGAATTCCAGGATATTTCATTATCTTCTTTGAGTGGGCAACCACTCCTAGAAATCGTTACCAGTTCTTCTTCACTTAACTTTAGAGATGAAATTTTCTGAAAGAAAGCAACCACAGAGTAAGGAGTAGACTTCTTTAATTCCTCGGCCAAGTTTGCTATAAGAATTTCTCTTTGAGACGTATTGGCCCTTCCTATTAATCTAAAATAGAAAGCTTGCTTCTTCGCCCCTTCTAGTTGTGAAGAGTTATCTAGAAACGTTCCTAATTCACTTTCGGAAGGGTTTGATTTTAAAAAGAGATCTGCTGTACTTTCTAAAATATTCTTATTCTCAAACTTAACAAGTTCGGAGAAGGCTAAATCACTTGGAGCTAAGTCTCCATCATCTAGCATTGTATTTAAGAGTCGAAGCTCTCTTGAAAGCAGAGTGTGACCAGGGGTTGCAAATTCATCAAAGAAACCATCTGGATCGGCCTTTGTTCCACAGTAGTCTTTCTTAAGACATTTTACTAGTTGAGCAGATTGTTTAATAACGTAGTTTTTAACGAAAGATTTACTTTGATTCTTTTTTAAATCTTCTATCTCAATTTTATAATTATTTAAATCTTGAAATAGCTTATCTTCAGTCACCTTGACTTCTAAGTTGGTCGCTAATTTTTGGATTTGTTGATTTAAGATATCGTCACCAATAGGAGCTTTTTCACTTTGTGTCTCTGTTGTTGAGGAGGCGTTCCCTCTTTGATCAATTTCAGAATGTGTACTATAGGTTAGATAGAAAATTGCCAAGCAGGCAATAAGACAAAGGACGAATACAATTATATTTTTTTTCATTCCTTAAGTATAAATGAAAAACTTGCCCATACAAATATTTTTGCATGGGCAAATAACATTAATTTAAGATTTCTTCTATTTTATCGCGATTATTTTCTTCATTTTTAAAATTGCTGATGACTTGTTCATAAGCTCCTCTTGAAGCTTCGTCTAATTCAAATGAAGTAGAATCAAAAACACCGATTTTATCTAAGTTTTCAATATCTAAAACTTTATCTAAATTCTTTAAGAATCCTTCATCATGACCTTTGTAAGGGCTACTTGAATCTGCAAAGCGACAAGTCTTGTTCAGATTTCCTGAGTTATACTTCCCCGCCCATGTTCCTCTTACAACACTTTTATAGTCAATCGTGTAAGTTCTCTTAGAAGCGAAAACATGCCATTTCTCTAGTTTACGTAAACACTTAACTCTCTCTTCCCAAACTTTGGAAGTACTTTTGAAGTTATATATTAGAGGCTTAAACCCTTGCATAAGGTAGTTCAGTCCATAAGCAAAAGTCTTACGAAGGGACTTGTGACCGTCTTTTGCAAGATAGTTCTCAGCGTGCCACCTGATACTCAATTGCATAGCACCTAGATCTGTTCCATCTCCACCACGAATAATTTGTCTGATCACTTGGCTATCTTTGACATCCTTACAGTCTGGAAAGAATGGATTTTCTCCAGTTTTAAAGTACTGATTAAAATGTTTGTAGTTTGTTGAACTAAGTTTCTTTTCCGCGAGTTCATCAGCTGTGTATTTCTCATCTAACTTCTCTTGAGTGTAAGCAAAAATTAAGTTTCCACTATTAGCGTGATCATTACATAGACCTTTTGAATCATTGATCTCTCGAACATGAAGATAGAGACCTTCTTGTAGAGGAACTGTTAGAGCGAGAGTCATAAAAGCGTTATAGGCCTTTATATTTCCTTCTTCTAATAGAAAGCTTGCTTTCTTGTGAGCTTCTTGAAGAAGAACTTTTATAAACTTACTTCCATACTTCTTCTTGGCTTCATCGGTATTTTTAAATATTGGAGCATCAATTTCAACATTAGGATTTATTGTTGTCATCATTCTATCGAGAGCACTTACTCTTGAAATAGTACTATCTGAGGCCAGAACGCTTGCACTCATTGTGTTTAAAAGAGCTAAAGTACAAATGGACTTCTTTAAAAGACTCATATTTTCTCCTTGAACTTAATAATTAATCAAAGGAGTTCTATCGCATCGCGTCATTTATATCTAGTTAAATACGAAGAGGATGTATAATTTTCATTGAGTTGGTTTGTAGTATAGTAATATTAGTGACTTAGGTAGGGTATCTGCTCACAATGAAAGTGAGCAGACAATGTAAATTAGATTAATGATTGGCAAGACTTGTTCTTATATGAGAATTCATCCACCTCATCTAGAGGGACAATTTCTATATTCATTTGCTTGGCCTTCTTAATGAAAATCTCTGTCGCCTGTATACTTCTTTCGTGAATGTCGTGAAGTAGGGCAACTCCTCCACCAATTGGAGAGTTAATTTTATACTTTTTAATTTCGTACTTCGTATTTCCAAATATTGTTCTCTTCACTTTATGCTTATAGGCTGTTCCACCTTTCACATGAGCAATGATATTTTGAGAGATTTGTTCAGGAGTCATCTGTGCTACCCAGTCATCTGAATCAATATCCCAAAAGGCAAAATTAATACAATTCTCACCGTAAATCTGGTTACTCACATCCTTCATTACATTGAAGTGGTGGTAGAGCTTACTTTGCCCATAAGCTCCGTAAGGAAATCTATAAAAGCTTGAGATCTGATTAGAGTTATACTTTCTTTTTAGGGACTCTATCATAGCAACAGTGTTATAGAGCTCTTCTCTATAAGTCGCTTCGTCTTCGCCATTATTATTGTCGTGATCATGATCATGACTTGCTAAGATATGACCCTCTTTTAAAATTCTCTCGACAATATGAATATTTGAAGCATTTACATTCTTTGTAAGAATAAAGAATGTGGCCAAAACATTTTCTCTCTTTAAGAGGTCAAGAAGTTTTGGTGTTCTAGTTCTGTGGGGACCATCATCAAAAGTTAGAACTATTTTATTTGAGTTCCTTAAAGATTTAGTTCTATATTGTTCAAATCCAGTATCTACCTTAGGTCTATAGACAAAAGTTCCCTCTGGGAATTGCTTCTCGTTTGCATATGAATTGATTGAAAGCATGAGACTCATACTTGCTAAAATCGGCTTAATCATATCTCTTTCCTTGTTTAGAATTGGCGCGACAATATACCTCGAAGAACTGACTGGCAACGCGATGTGTAAAAATGAAAGTCTTTTAGAGTTTAAAGTCGAGGGGGTGAGAAATATCTACACCTAACTCACTTAATTTACATTGATAAACGAGGATTTCGACACCTTTGGCATGGGCCAATTTAAGAAGCTCACTATATTTTGGATCTATTAATGAGGCCGGAGAAAAGAGGTTCACATCCTCCCTCTGAACAATGTAGAGCATGCAAGCACGAATGCCTTGCTCTTTTAATTCTATAAGTTCAAGTAAGTGTTTTTGGCCTCTCTCGCTTACGCTATCTGGAAATAGCGCCAATTGATCATCTCCGAGAAGGGTGACATTCTTTATTTCCACAAAGCATTGGTCTGTAGGAGCAGTCTTCTCTCCACTATATAAGTAGAGGTCAATTCTACTCTTTCCAATTTTCTCTTCAGGTTTGATAGTTTCATAACCTTGAAGTTCTTTGATGATACCGTTTTCAATAGATTCGACGGCAAGCTTATTGGGAAGAGAAGTGTTAACTCCTATCCAAGTTTTTGAATTATGAGTCAGTTCAAGACTGTATTTAAGCTTCCTCTTTGGGTTGTCATGGTAACTAAGAAGAACGTCCCACCCTTCACCCCAGCAGGTCTTCATACTTCCAGTATTAGCAGTATGGGCCACTATGATATCTCCTTTCTTATTAATTGGAGTATCTTGTTCAAGTACTATGTCTGCTAGGAAGCGTTTGTAGCGTTTGAGAATTTTTCCTTTAAATGTAGGAGAGTTATATTTCATTTTATTCTCGAGTTTCTTAGTTGGTGTAGGGGCTTTCTTAAGACATTATGGAGAAGATGGCCCACTATCGTCAAGTTATTGAATTATATAATGAATCTAATTGAAAATAATGGTAAAATTTGGAAAACTTTTTAACGATAACTAAACTATATGAGCCAAGCCTTAATCATTTCAGATAATGAAGTTTTAAACGACCTCTATACAGTGAACCTAGAAGTTTACACTGGTACAAATGTCACAGTAAAAAGAAACTGTGATGACGCCATTGAACTTCTTGATCTTCATCCAAATATTGATGTGGTGATTTCTCTTTGTATGTTGGAAGACGTTGATAGTGGAGCAATTATTTATCAACACTTAATTGAAAATGATATGGATATTCCTCTGATTGTCATTGGAAAGAAAAGTGATGTGCCAAGTGACGTTCCTCAGGTTCAAGGTTGCTATGATTTTAAGCTTCTAGTGAGAACCGTTGCAAAGGTTTTAGAAATTACTGCAAAAGATATGGCAGTCCTAAACGTCCCCGAGTATTACCCAATCCCAATTAAGCTTTTCTACAATGTTCAAGAAGTGCCATGCGATGTTTTCTTTAAGATAAAGAAGTCTATGGTTGAAAGTGAATACTTAAAAATATTCTTTAGAGGTGATGCTCCTTCTCCCGGAGTAAAGAAGTATATAGATGAAGGTGTGCACTTTCTCTATGTAGATTCACTTAAAAGACTAGAGATGATTAATCTCGCAAGTGAATGTATCCTAACAGAGCTTAAGAGGCTTGGTTCAGCAGATATATCTGATGAAAAGAAGATAGAAGTTATTGAACAAGGAATTGAGATCGTTGCGAATAGATTATTTGAAACGAGGGAAGTAAACGAAGAAATAATTAAAATTTCTGAAACTTGTATGGAAGCTATAAAGAGTGTTGTAAGTAATTCTCCAAAGCTTGAAAATATCTTATCTCTTTTAACTGCAAACAGGGCAAGCTACCTCTATTCACACTCTATTATTGCAACTTATGTCGCCACCCATATCGTTCGAACAATATCGTGGGGTGGAGATAGTCATATTGATAAAATTAATTTCGTTTTCTTCTTTCACGATATGTTTCTTGCCCCAATCTATACGAAGTATCCTGAGTTAAAATATGAAGAAGAAGCTCTATTTAATAGTAAACTGAGTGATGAGGAGAAGGAAACTATCCTTAGTCATGCGAGGTTAGCCGCTGATGCTCTAATGAAGTATCCAAGGCTTCCTTTAGGTGCAGATCAAATCATTCTTCAACATCATGGAATGACTAATGGGCAAGGTTTTGCCATGAACTATAAAGATGACATTTCACCTTTGGCGAAAGTGATGATTATTGCAGAAGCATTTACTGAAGAAATTTTAAAGTCTTTAGATGACTCTGATGAAGGGAAATTATCAAAAGATGATATTGTCGCTCAGTTAAAATCTCGCTACATGAAAAGTACTTATATTAAAATTGTTGAAACTCTTTCTGAAATTAAATTTTAATCGTTTTCTCTAAGGCCATTAAAGGCTCTTTGAAATTTCCTAAATTATAATCTATTTTTAATTGGTCAATAATTCTATACTTGTCATCTTCTTTCTTTCCGCTAATTGCAAGTCTTGAAACATATGTGCTGGCCAAGATAAAGGCACAAGAGTGAGCAGTCATTTTATTTGCAGTCACGCCAAATGGGAAACCTGTTCCATTAGGTTTTTCATGCTGTTGAGCGATGATGAAGTCTGCTTCAGAATAACCTTGAAATTGTCTCGCTATTTCCGCTGCTTGAATAGGGTGAGTAAGGTACTCATCTTGTTCTTCTCTAGTGAACATTTGAAGGTTTGGGTCTTCCGCACCAGAGATCTTTATCAAGTCTTCATTGCTAAGAGTAGTATCTTGTAAGAGAGAGGCGAGTCCTAATTTTTTCCTAGATAGATCTGATTTCCATCCAAGGTTATGTAGAATAGCTTCGCAGTAGTAAGACGTGAGAATTGCTTGTTCGGCAAAGTCTCCATTTTTAAAAGGTATTTGATCTATGACATCAGTAGGTGATTCATACTTTCTAATCGTCTTATCTGTTGTATCGATTATAAGTGAGCATAGTGCTTGAATATCGTCACTCACGCCAATCGCTCTAATATATTGTTGAATAATTAAAGCACCACGAATTTGATTTCCAAAAATACTCTTAAGAGGAGCACCCTTTTGAGAGAGTCCAGCGGAAACTTTTTCAATCCCATCTTCTAGCATCTTTATAAAATCATTCTTACCAAGATAGAGATTCTTTATATTCTTTCTTGCGTAAGTTTGAATTTTTGCATGAGTATAGGGCTGATTTCTTTTAATAATTTTTATAAATTTAGTCTGAGTAAGTTCTAAGTAAACATCATAAGGAACTACTTTAAACATATAGAAATTTCTAATACGCATCGGTAGGAGTTCATCGCGGTCAATCTCTTCAATGGACTCTTCAAACTCTTCTTGCTTGGCCCAGTCTAGAGTCGAGCTAATCACTTCTTTAAAGTTCTCAACGTCATACGGTGTATAAATAATACCATTAATAGGATGCCCATTATAAAGATCATCATCAACTCTATCTTTAATATGAACTTCTGATCCCATAAAGATAATAGGTCTCTCTCCAACTGTCTCAAGAATTCGTTGACCAAGCTTGGTAGGGCTCTCTTCTTTTATAGAGGCCTCAATCATGACAATAGCAAATGGGCCCTCGTAGGAGAGGTGGTTTAGAGCATCATTTCCATTTAAACTACAGATGAGTTCAACTTTTGGAAAGTTACCTGCAAAGAGTCGGTTTAGTGTTGCCCACTCTTCCTTATTATCACAAATATAAAGTGCCTTCATCGCTACCTTTGAAGATTTAATTTTCAATCTCTACTAGAATACCATAGATATGATAACGTGAAGTTTAGATTGGCAAAAGCCTGAAAATTGGTTTACATAATAAATGACTTTAATTTAACTTATTGAAAATGCAAACCACTGTAGGCATTATGACTGAATTTCTAGAGAATTTAAAATATAGACTTGAATTGGCAATTAGCGGCGCTGAGGTCAAGAGAGTCCTACATGGGAGAGGTGGAACTTTTCCAGATCAGGACTATTTGAATATTGATTACTATCCTCCTGCAATATTTATAACGGTATTTAAAGATGTAGACTACTCTCACATTATTAATGAATTAATTAAGATTCACGGAGGAGATAGGCCCCTAATTGTTCAAGAAAGGTTTGGAAGAGATATTAAATCTATTTCTCTAGGGCTTGAGTTACCTGAAGTACATATAGTTGAAGAGCATGGCCTAAAGTATCACGTTAGCTTAAAGCAAAATCAAAATACAGGTCTCTTCTTAGATATGAAAGATGAGCGCTCTAAATTAATGAGTAACTCTGAAGGGAAGAATATTCTAAATCTCTTTAGTTACACATGCTCTCTATCGGTTGCTGCTAAAGCAGGTGGGGCTAAACAAGTTGTTAATATTGATCAAAAGAAGACTTTCTTAAATATTGGTCGCGAAAACCACCGTTTAAATAACTGCGATGATGGAGTTGTTTATAAGAGCTGGGATGTCTTAAAATCTATTAATCAAATTGGAAAATTTGGTCCCTTTGACAAAATTATCTGTGATCCTCCTTCTAACCAAGGAAAGAGTTTCTTTTATAAGAAAGATTACGAAAAGATTATTCGTAGAATGGGGAGCTTTCTCAAAGTAGGTGGAGAGTTTGTTGCTTGTTTAAATACTCCATTTGAGGAGACTTCTTTCTTAAGAGATTTGTTTAAGAGTGAAGGGGGAAAGTGGGAACTCGTCCAAGAGAGTTTTTCTGCAAGTGAATACGAAGAGTTAAATAAGCAAAATGGCCTAAAAATGTGTACCTATAGAAGGTGTGAGTGACAATATATTGGGTCACTTTTGAAGAAGAGACTCTATTTTTATTTTTTGAAAAACTAGTTTCAAAAAATATTTAATTATTAAAATCAAGACCTTAAAGTGATAAATCAAACCTAAGTAAAATATTATCGCTTAGAATGACTCTTAGTTATTAATAGAGAATTAACTGAGAAAGAAGATGAAATTATTAAATGTTATTAGGGAAATTAATAAGATTCTTTTAAATTCACCAGAGCCAAGTTTGGCCCTTGAAAGAAGCATGCAACTTCTAGCAACGGAGTTAGAAATTGATAGCCTGTGTATTGATGAGAACGCCTTAAATGAGAACAGTAATAGAATCTATGTTGAAAGCTACTATGAGTGGTACTCAAGTGAAGATACCGTTCGAGTAGATAAAGACCTTCTCTCTTCTTTCTCTTATGAAGATATTTATGAATTCTTTACCAATACCCTCGCTATTGGAAAACCTTTATTTGGTAATATAGGAGATCGTCCTAACCAGAAAAGTCAAATTGGAGACTTCTTTAAAGAAAATAATTTGAAGTCCTACTTCATTGCTCCTATCTTCTTTAACTCAATTCATTGGGGAAATTTATCACTTCTAGATTATCGTAGCCCTAGAGAGTGGAGTGAAGTAGAAAATGAGTTGATGCTTATAACGGGACAATTAAGCTTCTTCTTGAAAGATCAAGAGTTTAAGAAAAATTTTGGGCAGGAATTATGTACGAGTCATTCTGTGAAAATGGCGACTCTTGGAGAAATGGCGTCAGGAATTGCCCATGAAATAAATAATCCTCTTTTTGTTATAAATGGTTACGCTTCTAAAATTGATTCTTCAATTGAGAGAGGAATTTTAGATGTTCATGAACTAAAAAATATATCATCGATGATTCAGAGGCATTGCAAGAGAGTTACAAGTATCATTTCTGGTTTAAGGATGATTTCAAGGAAATCAAAGTTAGATGAATTGGAAGTAAAAAACTTTAAAGAAGTAGTAGAATCTACAATTGATATTTCTAAAGAGAGAATACGTCTCGCCAATATTAATTTTGTGAATAGAATGGAGGAGGGGAGTGATATTCCTATTGAGTGTCACCCCGAGCAAATCTCTCAAGTGATAGTTAATCTCTTAAATAACTCTTATGACTCTATTTCTAATCGTGAATGTGAGAAATGGATTGAAGTTGATATGAGGGAACTAGATGATAGAGTAATTTTTTCTCTCACTGATTCTGGAGAAAGAGTTTCAAATGATGTTGCAAGAAAGATGATGCAGCCCTTTTATACCACTAAGGATTCAGGAAAAGGAACTGGGTTGGGACTTAGTATTTCAAAAGAAATTATTATGAAGCACGGTGGAAATTTCTACTTAGATAATCACTGTGAGAATATGCGCTTTATTATTGAACTGCCAAAACTAAGCTACGAATAAAAAAGGCCTTAATTTCTTAAGGCCTCAACTATTTAAAAATTATAAATTTCTAATTCTTCTCTCATATAGAAGTCATAGACATCATCAGGTGAGCTTTCTACATTTCCATAGACTAAGGAAATTTCTTCTTTTAATTTAACGATATCCTTAGATAGATCGAATTTAAGATTTTTCATACTTCTCTCAAAACTATGAGATCCAGGGAAGAAGCTAAAGTTAACAAATTCTCCTGTAAGCTCTCTTAAGTTCTTGTCTCCATGAGTGAGGCTAAAAAGAGGAGCTTTAATACCTTCTACTACATCAATGTCATTTGATCTTGTTCTTAAAATAACTTTTGACAGTGCTGATATTGAATCAATAAATTTCTCATCTCTATACTCAAACTCTTGAGAGAGATAAGGGATAGCTCTTACAAGAAAAGCAGGCTCCATTTCTTTCGCATACTTTGTCGCGGCAGCTACAAGCTTCTTTGAAATTTCACTAGTTAAATTCTCTCCAAAGTAATAAGGAGCAATATCTTTAAAAGAAGTAATGAACTTTCTAGAGTTATTTGAAAGAAGAACACCGTCTTTCATAGTAGGAGTAATATCTTCAAAAAGTATCTTACTCATTCCACCAATAACTGTGAAATCATCTTTAAGTGCTGTTAGATTTTCAGTAATACTTTTAGAACCTTTCTTTGCTCTGATCACAAGTTCTTTGAATCTATTATCTGCCATATAGATTCCGTCAGAGAATCCATTGATAACTACACTATTAAATTTTTCTAACTTCTGATCTTCAGTTAGTGTTGAATCATTAATAAATGCAAAGTTACCAGAGATAAGAATGTGAGCAATATTCTTCAATGATCTTTCAACGTTATACTTCTTTTCTTCTAAGACGTTTTTAAATGCATCGAAGCGGTAGCAATCGTAGTAGCTTCCGGCGTGATCATCAGTACAGAATTTAAGTTCACTATAAGGATTTGCTCCTTTATATGAAACATCAATTACATGTTGATCGTATGAAAGAGCATCGCTACCAAGTCTTATCTTGGCCCCTGCTAAACTTGAGAAGAATCCCGGTGTGTAGTCCATAACAGAACTTCCAGGACTTATTTCTTCCTCAATGATTCCAGTTGTTAAATACTTTAGAGAGATTGAATCATAGTTACTAGAATCAATATCAGTATCTAAGCTTGCTGCAAAATTATGTCTAAAACCAAGAGTGTGACCCACTTCATGAGCAACTACTTGTCTGATATAGTCTGCAACATATCTTGTGTACATTTCTTCTTTTTGCTCATCAGTAAAAGACTTTCCTTCTACTTCAGTAATGAAGTCCTTAAGTCTTTCTCTGTCAGCACTGGCCCTGTCTGTATTATCATTACAGTTTAGGGCCGAAGTAAATCCAAGAAGCCCCATTTTATGAGTTGTAACTGTTTCGTTTCCAAGTCTTGAAAGATAGGTCTTAGCTGTCTGGTAAGAGCCAATTGCAAACGAGCTTGTCATAAAGACGTGGGCATTTTGAATTTCACCAGTTAAAGGGTCAGAGCTCGAAGCTGCGTAAGCAAAGCCTGCAGTATCCCAATCAAGCCACTGAACAATATTATAACCTGGTTCAAAGATACTCACTCCCGCTGGAAGTGGTGCTACTTTTATAACTTCTCTTCCAAATGCTTTATTCCAGTAGAGAACACCATCTTGTACGGCCCTTTCCCACTTCTTAGGAGTGTTAGAAGTTGTATAGAAAGTTATCGGCTTGTTAATATCAAATTTCTTAATATAAGTAACAGGCGTTTCGATGATGCTTCCGTTTGCATCCGTTGGGTAAACAGGGTGATTTTCAAAGTAACCTACTTTTGTAAAACCTGGGCTTGCTGTTGGTGTAAAATTTGGGTTCTGCACATAAGTAGAGAAATCATATTTAATATGAATAGGGGAAATAGACGCCGGAGTTTTTCCTTCTGCCGGAGATTCTACTCTTAGAAATTGCTCTATAAAGATATGCTTACCAACAAGTTCAACTCTATTTAAAAAACTCTCAAGGATATGGTAAGTGCTCTCTTCTGAAGGGTCAGAGTCTGGAGAAGCAATATAGTACGATCCTTTTAGGAAGAGTGTTTTCATTCCTTCTTCGAAATTAAATGTAATAAGGTCTTCGGTTTCAGAAATGATCGGAAACTTGGCCAAAAGAATTTGAGTTGAAACAGAGTTTGTTACAATCTTTCCAGTTGTTGTTTCGAACATTCCTATGAATGGTCCGCTCTTTTTAAAGAAGACAACTTTTGAGGCCAATGGATTTCCAGTTGGTGCTGGAGGATTGTCGATCATTGCAGTTTGCATTAAGAAGAAATGCTCTAAAGCACTCTTTTTAAGAGTAAGGTTGTAATTATCTTCTGTTGATAAACTCTTCTTATGGTTCTTTGCTCCCATTAGGAGTGGAGAGTTTTGAGTGTGAAGCATGCTTGCTTGTGATGTTGTACTCATAAGTATTAGAGCACTCATCATGATTAACTTAATCATAAAATTCCTTTACTTGGATTATTTGACCCTTTGGGATGGCGAACTGTATACTTTTGGGTAAATAGAAGTCAACGTACCGTGTGTCTAACAATTTCTTACAGAATGAGGTTTTAATGACTTGTGATGTCAAAATAGCAAATATTCTTTTAGAGAATGGATGTGTCCAACTTTCACCGTCAAAACCTTTTGTTTATGCCTCTGGTCTGAAGGGCCCAATTTACTGTGATAATAGACAGCTTCTGAGTCTGCCAATTGCTCGCCGAGTTGTTGTAGATTCTTTGGTGAAAAAGTTAAGTGATAGTGGGTGGGGTTTTGATCAGTTGGCCGGACTTGCTACTGCGGGGATTCCTCACTGCTCTTTTATGGCCCATGAAACTAACGCACCAATGATTTATATTAGAGGGAAAGCGAAGGGGCACGGTAAGCAGAATCAAGTTGAAGGGAAGTTCAGCGCCGGTGAGTCAATTGTCTTAGTTGAGGATCTAATCAATCAGGGAAAGAGTTTAGAGGATGCCATTGAGGCTTCGCTAGCAGTAGGCTTAAGACCTATAGGCGTTATTAGTATTGTAACTTACGAGATGAAGAAATCTAAAGAAATTTTAGAGAAATATAACCTTCCTCTAATCAGTCTAACGAATTTTTCAACAATAGCTAAGTTGGGACTTGAGCAAAATCTCATTTCTTCCGAAGAGCATGCAATGTTAAATTCTTGGCAATCTGATCCAGCTGCTTGGTCTAGCTCTCTCGATTAGACAAAACCACTTTGGACGCTTTGCGCTCGACATTATACCTACTTACATGATAGTTAGGAGAAATTAGAGCTCTGGATTTCCAATGAATTTTCATTCAAAATTCTTTGTTTCTATTTTTATAAGTATTTTTTTTAAGGAGTATATATGGCAGGTAATGCAAAACTAGATTTAGGTGATAAGACTATTGAACTTCCAGTAATTGAGGGAAGTGAAGGTGAAAAAGCGATTGATATTTCAAAGCTCAGAGCTGAGACGGGATATATAACTTTAGACAATGGTTTTGTTAACACTGGTTCATGCACTTCTGCTGTAACTTTCTTAAACGGTGAGAAGGGAATTCTTAGATATAGAGGTTATCCAATAGAGCAACTTGCTGAGAGCTCAAACTTTCTAGAAGTTTCTTGGTTACTTTACTATGGTGAACTTCCAACAAAGACTCAGATGGCCGACTTTGAAAAGAAAGTGGCAAGTTTCAATAAGCTACCAGAAGGAATTGAAGCCTTAATTGGAACATTCCCAAAAACAGCTCACCCAATGGGAGTACTTTCAAGTACGACTGTTGCTCTTTCTGCTTACTATCAAGATTACCTTGGACCAAATCCAACAGATAAAGATAAAGAGGAAGTTTTCGCACAACTACTTGGGCAAGTGAAAGTGATCGTTGCAAAGTCTTATAGACATTTACAAGGACTTGCTCCAATTGAATCAGATCCAAGTCTTAGCTACTGTAAAGACTTCTTAAATATGATGTTTGGTGAAGCGGATGACGAAGTGGCCAAAGCGCTTGATGTTCTTCTCATTCTTCATGCTGATCATGAGCAAAATTGTTCTGCTTCAACTGTAAGAGTCGTTGGATCGTCTCACGCTAATATCTTCTCAACTATTTCAGGCGGAATTGATGCTCTCTGGGGACAACTACATGGTGGAGCAAACCAAGCTGTTCTTGAAATGTTAGATGAAATTAAAGGTGCTGGTGGAGATGCTGTTAAAGCTCTTGAGAAAGCAAAAGATAAGGAAGATCCTTTTAAGCTAATGGGATTTGGACATAGAGTTTATAAGAATTTTGATCCTAGAGCTAAGATTATTAAAGTTCAGTGTGATAAAGTCTTAGAAAAATTAAACGTAAATGATCCGCTTTTAAATATTGCAAAAGGACTTGAGAAACAAGCTTTAGAGGATGAGTACTTTGTTAAGAGAAAGCTCTATCCTAACGTGGATTTCTATTCAGGAATTATCTATAAAGCTTTAGGGATTCCTACAAATATGTTCACAGCGATGTTCGTTCTTGGGAGACTTCCTGGGTGGATGTCTCAGTGGAAAGAGCTTAGAGAGGACTCAAGTTCAAAAATTTGTCGTCCAAGACAAATTTATACTGGAGCAACTGATCGTAATTACAAAGGCTTAGACGAGAGATAGGACTCTCTAGCTAGAGGGTCTGCTCTTTAGGTAGAATTTAGTTAAAGATTCTCATATGTCGTCGATAAGTTAAGTAAGATTAAGAGAAATTCTCAAAAATCTTATGGGCTATCGTTAGACTTATTGGGCTTAGTCTAAAATAGTTATCTTAATGCTGAGGTCGACATTGTCGGCCTCTTCTTTTTTTATAAGCAAAAAATCGGTAAGATAGACCATATGAAATTTCCATTTAATAAATTAAAGAGCGCCCTCTTAGAGCCTGAGATATCTGAACACAGTATAGTGAAGAATCTATCCTTAGTTTCAAAAGGCTTTACTAGCGAGAGAAAGAAAATCACAGAGTATGTGATGGATAGAGATATGGTTTCGGCCTACACTCTCTTCTATCTCCCATCTAATATGCCAAAGTTAAACTTTGTATTTGATATGTTAAGTGAAGATCTTCTAGAGGATATAAGAAACTCTAGAGTCGTAGATCTAGGCACTGGCCCTGGAACATTTGCTTTTGCATTAGATGAATACTTTGATGGAGATATTACAGTTACTGGCGTTGATTCAAGTGCACTAATGATTGAGCAGGCGACAAGAATTAATACGACACTCTATCAGAATAAGAGAATTAATTTTAGTCGATCATTTCCTGAAGACTTCATTGGAGAAACTCTAATTCTAGGTCACTCTCTCAATGAGATGGGGCTTAATGCTCTTATGAAAATCATAGGAGAGTATGATCCTAGAAATTTAATTATTATAGAGCCTGGAACGAGTGATGTTTTCAAACTTGTGGTTAAGCTTAGAAGTGCCATGAATGATCTTGGATATACTTGCGCCTATCCATGTGCCAATATTAAGTCACCTTGTCCTGTGGCGAAGAAGATTGAGGACGGACAAGAGGATTGGTGTCATCAGGTTCTGAGGATGACTCACGACTCAGAGTTTGAAAGACTTTCTCAAATTGTAAAATTAGATAGAAAGGTGATGCCGTTGATTACTCACGTTTATACTAAGAAAGTTATTGAGACGACTCATAAAGCTCGTATGATTCGATTTCTTAGAGAGTCGAAGTTTTCTTTTGACTGGGAAGTTTGCTTTGAAAGAGGCGATCGGCTGATAACTGGAACCTTTGAAGTTTTAAAGAAGTCTTTGTCAAAGAAAGAGATTAAAAATATGCAGAAAATCTCTGTGGGGATTGATTTTGATTATACTATTATTAAAGAGTTAAGTGAGAATCATTTTAGAGTCGAAATTATTTTAAAAGAGAGATGAAATGTTACCTAGTTCAAATGATATTCAATATTTCTTAGAAGTTTCAAAGACTTTAAATTTAAGTCGATCGGCCGAAAGGTTAGGGGTGACTCAGCCAACTCTTACTCTTGCGATTAAGAGATTAGAATCTTCTCTTGGGGTTACTCTTCTTATTCGATCTAAGAATGGAGTTTCTCTAACTAGGCATGGAGAGAGTTTTCAAAGAGAGTCTAAGAAATTTCTTGAAGAGTGGTATGAGCTAAAGTCAAAGGTGATTAAAGAGAAAGATGACATTAGAGGTATATACTCTATAGGAGTTCATCCCTCAGTTGCTCTCTACACACTTGGAAGTTTTATCCCAGACCTCTATACAACTTACCCTCATCTAGAGGTTAATCTTACTCATAGTTCTAGTCGAATTATCACAGAGCAAGTGATCTCCCATCAGCTCGACATGGGAATTGTTGTAAACCCTGTTAGTCATCCAGATTTAGTGATTATAAAACTCATAAGTGATGAGGTGACTCTCTGGGAAATAGAGGGGAATAAGAATAGAGATGTTCTTCTTTGTGATCCTGATCTGACTCAGACATCAACTCTAATGCAGAAAATAAAGAAGCAGAAATTTTCTTTTAAGAGAATAATTCATTCTGGAAATTTAGAAGTACTTACGAACTTAGTTGAGAGTGGTGCAGGGATAGGAATTCTTCCTGGAAAAGTTGTTACTGCCTCTAGGGGAGATCTGAAAACTATTAAAGACGCTCCTATTTTCAAAGATAATATTTGCTTAGTTTATAGATGTGATCGAGTGAAGACAAAAGCGAGCGAACTTTTAATTTCTGAAATAAAGAAATTAAAGAAATAAAAAAGCCACTTTAGAAGTGGCCCTTTTATATCGTGAATTTCTTAAAACTTATTTCTTAAGTTTTGAAGCATATGCTCCACCGAATTTCTTTCTGAATTTCTCAATACGACCTTCAGAGTCAACGATCTTCTGGTTACCAGTATAGAACGGGTGAGATTCAGATGAGATGTCTAACTTAACCATTGGGTACTCTTTACCTTCAAAAGTTTCAGTTAAATCAGTTGCAATAGTTGATTTGATAACAAATTGCTTGTCACATGAAACGTCAAAAAATAGAACGTCTCTGTACTCTGGATGAATACCTGCTTTCATAATTATTCCTTTGTTAACCTTGCTTGCTACAAGATACTTATTTAATTATTTGAGGGTGTAATTTCGCTAATTTTGCCCTACTTGTCAAGAGACTTACCTCTAAAATACAAGACTTAGTGTGCGCTACAGCTTGAGCAGCCATCGGCATCTGGTGGATTTTCTGCATCGAAAATAGACCAGTGACCATATCTTTTATTTATATCTAAAACTGCTTCCTCTAGTTCAGGGTGAGAGCTTTGGAAGATTTCGGCATTATCTTTATCTGTAACAGTTACAAAGTACTGAATTTCCAAGGATGCAGGTGTTGCTCCCATGGAAATGAAGGCCTTGTATTGATCGGTCTTGTAGTGAACAAAAGTCCAGTTTTCGATTGAGAGTTCCGTTGCAGCATTCATTCTTGTAAATTCCTAGTGTTTTTACCGTTTTTATCAATTATAGGTTGTCATGCCAATTAAAATCTAGTAGTTTTGGCATTCGTTATTTTATATAAATAGTATTTTAGATATAATTACCCGGAGGAAAACGTGGCTAAAGGTCCAAGAGTAGTGATTACACTTGAGTGTACTGAAGCGAGAAAGCTTGGAAAATCTCCTTCTCGTTACACAACAACTAAGAATAAGAAGACAACACCAGATCGTCTTGAAATTAAGAAGTACAACCCATTCTTAAAAAGACACACGATCCACAAAGAAATTAAATAGGTCTCAAATCTATTAATTCTTGATATTAGGCCCGCGATATTCGTGGGCTTTTTATTATTATTTCAGTAGCTTACCTTAGAACTTACTTTATTTTTTCTTCAATATTTTCTCCCTTTATACCGATAAGTCAGTTGTATTTGTTTCTTATAGCGAGGAAATAGGGTTGGCACTAAAAGTATTATTAGCAGATCCAGGAGAAAAGTGGCTTGAGTCAGCTTCAAATTTTTTGAAGGAGCAGTTCTATGAAGTTACCTGTGTTAACAATGGAAAAGACGCTCAGCTTGCTCTCTATAATGACAAATTCTTCGCTGTAATAATCAATTTCGATCTTCAAAGTCATAGCGGTATTCAAGTCTTAAAATTCATGCAGAGAAACCATCCTAATCAGAGAATTTTAGTCGTTCTTGAGAGTCAGAGTATTTTAGACGAAGAGAGAACTTCTGAGGAACAATTGAAGAAGTTCGGAATGGTTGAAATTATTGTCAAACCATTTGAAATCGAATCACTTAAAGACGTTCTTGAAGGACATCAGTCTCTTGGTGACTTCATGAAAAATATTAAAAGGCGTGAAGGGCAGTCTGACGAAGTTGAAGTTGAAAACCCTGATAGTAGTTTTACGCAAGTAAGGATAGATGACTTCTATTCTGCCAAAGCTGTTCTCTTTGATGTTTTTATAAAATTAAGATCAAATCGATATATTAAAATTCTTCATTCGGGAGACACGTTTTCAAAAGAGAGAATTGACAAATATAGAAATGAAAAGAACGTGGAACACTTATACTTTCATAATTCAGATAGAAGAAAGTTTATTCAATATCATAATCAACTAGCGAGTAAGCTTATTGCGAATAAGAATATTCCAGGTGAAGCAAAAGTTAAAATGATTAGAAATGTTGCTGATAAGTATATTCAAGAAGCTTATACACAAGGGATGAAGCCTCAGGTTGTTGAGCAAGGAAAAGAGGTTTGCGAAAATATTTATAACCTTGTCGAAAAGGAAAAGAATTTATTTAAGATTCTAAAGAGCTATGAAGAGTTTGATCCAACTGCTTTTACTCACGCTTTTCTAGTGACTTTATTTTCAACAGCGATTATTAAACAATTTGATTGGCAGTCAAAGGCAACCATTGAAGCAACAGCTCTTGCTTGTCTCTTTCACGATATAGGTAAGATGAAGTTACCTCCAGAGTTATTAGAGAAAAGACCTCTTGAGATGGATGATGATGAATACGCACTTTATATGACTCATCCTCAAATTGGAGTTGAAATAATTGAAGAAAATAGAATGATTAATAATTCAGTTAAGCAGATAATTCTACAGCATCATGAGTATTATGATGGAACAGGGTTTCCATATAAGAAGAAGGGATCGAGTATACTAACTCTGTCCAATATCGTTTGTCTCGCCAATGACTTTGTTCATATTATGATTGATGGAGAGATGGACCCTCCTACAGCACTCAAGAAAATTCTAATGGATAGAGATCAGGTTGTTAAATATAATTCAATGATTGTTGAAAACTTTATTAAAGTCTTTGTTGATCCTGCTAAGATTGTTAAAGAAACTTCTCTACCATCTAACTCAAAAATCGTTAGTAAAAAAGCTTCTTAATAGATAATTTCTTAAAAGACTTTTGGGACTTTCCAAAAGTACTTAGAAATTGTTTTTCTATGACATAAGGGTGAGGTCTATTAGAGGCCTTAACTATAAAGACTTGTCTCTTTTCCATCTTGATATCTGGAAGGTTATTGATAAGGTAAGAAATCTCGTAGAAGACCTTTTTACCATTCCTATCTAAAATTTCTACCGTGTAACTTGGATTCGCAAAGTATCTACTAACCGCATCGATTAACTTATCTGTTTTCTTATCGAGAATAAGAGATGACTTTAAACTTAAGACTTCTGTTAAGAATTCTTCAACAGCTTTGGGTTCTAGTATATTACCACTATTGTCTAACCAGCCATCAGTCTCATTTTTGATGGAGAGTCTTAAGCTTGTTGAAGGAATTTTTCCACGATAAATTTTAAATTCAGCAATAGTTTTTAAGTCTTGTGTAAAGACTTTAGGTTCAATGAAGTTGGAAAGGCTTAATCCCTCCATTGAGTTTTCAAGAGCATCAACATGATAGATTGCATCTTTGCTTGAGAAAGTAACGTAAGTTGAATTATCAATTGGATTTACAAGACCAATATTTAAAAGGTCTTCTTTTCCTCCAAAGTAGGTGATTTGTAATTTCATAAGAGGTGAGTCTAGTGAGAAATTAGAAATATTAATGGCATCTTTTGGAAGTATTTGTCTTATTTTAATATCTTTTAAGTTTTGTAAAATAGAGGCTACTGTCGCCGTACTACTAGGAAGATTTCTTGGGCTCGTGAGAGTCCACTGCCCATCTTTATCTTTATTAATCTTAAAGAGACCAAGTCTATTATCAAGTTGAATTGATTCAATTTGATCAATTTGTTCTGGCTTTAAAAGAAGTTGATATCTACTAAGAGCAGTGTTTTGAATTAAAGGTGCTTGAAAGAATTCACTGGCAAGACCTCCAATAACTATTACGATAGCGAACATTATCATGAGAAAATTTGCAGATCTTGTGCGATCTGTCGAAATCTTAACCAGCACTGAAACCTCTTAAATACATTGATTTTCAATTATTCTAACTTGATAAATGGAGTAAGTATAGAGATGATTAGCGCCTTAGTTATTTGATGAAAAGAGGATGCAAAGTATGTTTGAATTATTTAATGCTGGTGGCTTTATTATGTACCCACTACTGATCTGTTCTCTCCTCGTTTGGTTTGTAACTTTTGAAAAAATTCGCTTCTTAAATAGCTTAAAGAAAGATATCGACCTTATGTTTATAAAGGGTCAAGATTTATTAAAAGATAAGAAACTTCACGAGGCTAAAGGGCTCTCTCATAGTATTCATCCTCTTCTTTGCATTCCTTATTTAACTCTCTTTGAAGGGGCGGAGATGGACCGCGAGCAGTGGGGAATGAGAATGGCAAGAAGGCTTGTTGAAACTCAACAGGGGTTAAAGAGATCACTTTGGATTATTGGAACAATAGGATCATCAGCTCCCTTTATAGGTCTGTTTGGAACTGTTGTTGGTATTATTAAATCATTTCAATCAATTGCTCAGTCGGGAAAGAGTGGTTTTGCAATTGTTGCCAGTGGCCTATCAGAAGCTCTCGTTGCAACTGCTGCGGGGATCATCGTCGCGGTTATGGCGGTAATACTTTATAACTATTTTCAAAATAGACTGTCTCGTGTGAATACTGAGATAAGAAATAGAATGCAAGATCTAATGGATTTAATCTAGGAGGGATCAATGTCATTTAAAATGGATAATGAAGATAACGAAGAAATCATTGCTGATATTAATATGACTCCTCTTATAGATATTATGTTGGTTCTACTTATTATTTTTATGGTGACTTCATCTGTTTCTCTTGAGTCTGGTCTAGATATTGATATTCCAAAAACTGTTTCAAAGACTCAGAAAAAGGAAGGTGCCTCGGTTCTTGTCTCTATGTCTGAAGGAGGAAAGGTTTCTGTTCAGGGAAAACTTGTCGATTGGAATAACCTCCAACAGAAAATATCAGAGTCTTTAGAAAGTGAAGGGACAAAGCTTGTTATTTTTGAAGGAGATAAAAGCTCTAAGCTTGGAATGGCGGTTGAGGTTATGGATATAGCAAAGGCCGCAGGAGCTGTTGAGTTCGCTATTGCGGCCGAATCAGTAGGACATTAGAGATCTAAGTCGTCAAATTCGTCAAAGTCTTCTTCATCTTCTTTGACTTTTGTCTCTATCACTGGAGCCTCTTTTACTTCTGGCTCTATTGAGTGAATAAATTGTCTAAGAAGAGTTCTCTCTCCCTCTTTAAGGAATGAGAACTCGGCTCCAATCCTATAAGGAAGTCTATTCTTAGAGATAATTCTACTCTTCATATTATATTCACGACAAAAAACAATATTTGCATTTACTACAAATCTCTTTGGTATTACGAATTCGATAACGATACTCTGACCATTTAAGAAAGGCTTACTACTGAAGAAATAGATTCTATCCATACCCACTTCTGCAAGAATTGTTTTTCCACTAGAAATATCTTCTTCATTTAATGAAGGTGATCTTTGAATAATTTGATACTCACCAATCTTTTCTTCTAGAGGAGCTTCTTGAATTTCTTCCGAAGGCTCTTCACTTTCTGACTCTGACTCAGCTGCTGCAAGAGCTGCAGCCATTTCATCTTCACCTGTATCAAGTTCCTCATCTGACTTTATTGGAATGATCTCAGCGCTCTGTTCTTTTTTGGAACAATACTCTTTTCTTAGCTCGTCGATTGTTAAGTGATCTTCTTGAGAATTTTTCATCTTCTCTTGAATAACAGCTTTCACTTCGTCTTTTAGAGACCAAATTTTGAGGGAGATTTTCTTTATAAATACTGGATCAGTAGAATTGTTATAAATCATAACTAACATTTTCTCACATTTCACGATGAAATGGGAGGTTAGAGGTATACTGGTAATAATTACCTCTAGTGAAATCTCGGATAGAGACTTATTAATTAAATACCAATATTTATTTAATAAAAGTTATGTAATTCAGTCAGGTTTAGAAAGAACCGTTTGTGCTCCAAGGAGGGAGAATGAAAAAATCGCATATTATGTTAAGTGCAGCAGCGATGGCCATCAGTGCTACTGGTATGGCAGCAGCGAACTTTGTTCCAGGTGAAATGATCGTAAAGATGAAAGCTGGTGCAGAGAAAAGTGCTTTAAACTCTTTTAAGTCTCTAGGTGTAGAGCTTGATAGAACAATCGATTTATCAGAAGAAACTTTATATGTTGTAAAGTTTGATGGGAATAAATCAATGAAGAGTATGTCTTCTCTTCTTACTAGTAATCCTGATGTTGTTTATGCTGAGCCAAACTTCATTTATGAAATTGTTAAGCCAGTTTCAACTTTTGATATTAGCCCATATATTTCATCTCCACTGACTGTTGAGTCAGATGCTTATACTCCAATTGATCCAAAGTTTGGTCAATTATGGGGATTAGCAAATACAGGTTCAAATGATCCTACAGGTGCTGCAGGTGTTGCTGGTGCAGATATTGACGTAATGAAAGCATGGTCAATTACTCAAGGTGATAGAAGAGTAAGAATTGCAGTTATTGATACAGGTATCGATTATAATCACCCAGACCTTAAAGATCAGATGTGGACAAACGAAGCTGAGCTAAATGGTGAAGCTGGAGTTGATGATGATGGAAATGGTTATGTAGATGATATTCACGGATATGACTTTGCAAATAATGACGGAGACCCAAGAGATGGTCACTCACACGGTACTCACTGTGCAGGTACAATTGGTGCTGCTCATAATAGTATTGGTGTAGCGGGAATTATGGCCGACGTAGAGTTCGTAGCTATAAAATTCTTAACTGATAGTGGTTCAGGTTCAACTGAAGGCGCGATTAAGTCAATTGATTACGCAACGAAGATGAATGTTGATTTAATGTCTAACTCTTGGGGAGGCGGAGGTCGCTCACAAGCTTTAGAGGATGCTATTCAAAGAGCTGCTGATAAGGGAATCGTTTTCACTGCAGCGGCAGGTAACTCTTCAACAGATAATGACTCTAGACCACACTACCCATCAAATTATGATGTGAAAAACGTGATTTCAGTTGCAGCGACAACTTCTTCTGACTCACTTGCAAGCTTTTCTTGCTATGGTAGAAATACAGTTCATATTGCAGCTCCAGGACACAATATCCTTTCAACTGTTAAAGATGGTGGATATGCTTCTTATTCAGGAACTTCAATGGCAACTCCACACGTTTCAGGTGCAATTGGTCTTCTAATTGCTCAAGAAGGAAGAATGGATGTTGAAGAATTAAGAAATAGATTAATGGCAACTTCGGAGCCACTTTCGGCGCTTAGAGGTAAGACTATCAACGCAGGTAGATTAAATGCTTACAATCTTTTAACGAATACAGTTCCTACTAGAAATATGCCAAACCCAGCTAACTGGGAAACAGTATCTATTGATGAAGTATGGGAAACGGCTCACCCGTATGGACATGACATCACTGAAGCTAGAACATTTAATTTTCCAGGTGCAAAGTTCATTAGATTAAGAGTTAGAAAACTAGACCTTGAAACTGGTTACGATGTTTTAGAAGTTTCTGATGCTAGTAGATCAATTGCTGAAAAAGTTTCTGGTGCAAAAGAAGATTATACTTCTGAGTACGTAGAAGGTGAGACTATGACTGTTACTTTTAAGTCGGATAGATCAGTTTCTAAATGGGGATTTGTAATTGATTCAGTAGACGTTCAATACTAAATTTAAATTAACTCCTATAATTTAAAATTACGCCCAAACCCCACGAAAGTGGGGTTTTCTCATTTGTCTTTACGAAGAAAAAGATCTAAAGTTTTCCTACTAAGATAGATGAAGTAGGTGAAAGACCTCGCTGTCCCGCAACGGTTATAGTCCGAGCTCTATCAAAAACATTCACACCCGAGGAGAGGTAACCTATGACTTCAAATTACGAAGAGCGCGCACGTATTTCTAAAACCCGTGTAACAAAAGCAGTATTTCCAAACACAACAAATCACTATGATACTCTCTTTGGAGGGACTGCCATGCTATGGATGGATGAGGTTGCATTCATTACAGCAACGAGATTCACACGACTGAAGGTGGTTACAGTCTCAACAGATAAATTAGACTTTAAGAAGCCTATCCCTGCTGGAACTATTGTGGAGCTCGTTGGCTCTGTTACAAATGTTGGGCGTTCAAGTATAAAAATTCAAGTTCAAGTCTTTGTTGAGGCGATGCTTGAAGACTCAAGAGAGCTTGCTCTTGAAGGGAGTTTCTCTTTTGTTGCTCTTGGCGAAGATCAAAAGCCTACTAAAATTATTATTTAGCTGAGATGTGGGCCTATGTTAGGCTCACTGCCTTTGAATTGCTAGACAGTGAATCATCTTGATTGTTAAAATAACCTATAATATATAGGAGATATTTATGCTGATAAGGAAGTTAGCAATCATAGCTCTATCTATATCTTGTTACAGTTTTGTAGCGAATGGATGGCCATGGGTTAATGATACAGTTTCTAAAATTCGTCTAACATGGTCAGAAGACCCATCGACAACGATGAAAATTATTTGGGATACGAAATCTGAACTTGGAGTTGATCAAGTTCTCTACTACGACAGTGTCGATCATGGAAGCAATATAGCACGGTATGCGAATAGGGCCCTTGTAGATAAGTTAAATTTCTACAAAGGAATGTTTAATGCTGTTACTCATATTCGCAATTTAAGACCAGACACTAAGTATTACTTTATCATTCAAACTTCGAGAGGAGATCTCTCTAAGAGATATTGGTTTAAAACAATGGAGCAGAGTGAGGATGCAAGGCTTTCAATAATTGCTGGTGGAGACTCTAGAAATAATAGATCACCAAGAGTCGCCGCTAATAAGCTTGTCTCAAAGCTTCGCGCTGATTTTGTTTTATTTGGTGGTGACATGACAAGTCTCGATATTTCTGGTCAGTGGAAGAATTGGTTTGTCGACTGGGAGCACACTATTGCAACTGATGGACGAATGACTCCAATCATTGTTGCCAGAGGAAATCACGAAAGATCGAACGCTTCCATTTCGAAATTATTTGATACTAGCGAGGGGGTCTATTACTCTCTTCCATTTGCTGGAAATCTTTTAAAGACTTATGTTTTAAATTCAGAATCTTCTTTGAATGGAGATCAGCTCGTTTGGCTAAATAAAGACCTCTCCGAAAGTGAGGATACTATTTGGAAGATAGGTCTCTACCACCGCCCAATGAGGCCACACACGGCTAAGAAGAGCGAGAACGATCGTCTCTATCAAGCATGGGCACCTGTTTTTTATAAGTACAGTATGGATCTTGTTGTGGAGTCGGATTCACATACAGTGAAAACAACTTATCCAATTCGCCCCAGCTTTGAACAAGGTCATGAAGAAGGCTTTGTAAGGGATGATGAAAATGGAACAGTGTATGTTGGTGAAGGTTGTTGGGGAGCTCCTCTGCGTGAGAATAATGATGATAAGTCATGGACAAGATCGTCAGGTAGTTTTAACCAATTTAAATGGATTCACTTAGATAGGAATACAATGGATATTAGAACTATTGCTGTGGATAATGCCTATGAAGTTGCATCTGTAACAGATGAAGCGAGGTTTGATATTCCGAGAAACTTAAGAGTATGGTCGCCAAAGGAAGGTGATGTTGTGACATTAGAAAGTCGTAAATAGGATCTGATCTTGAAGCACGAAAGAGTTCTAGAATTCATAATTCGCTTAAGTACATTTACAGTGCTCTTTGGAAGAGGAATACAACACCTCTTCTATGATGCCCCTTATAGAATTATTCTTTGGAATGAGGGACTACTATCTCCGATTTTTAATTTATTTGGATGGTCTTGGACAGATTATGTAACAAGCCCTGTGACGGATAGGCTCATAAATCTAAGTGTTATTTTCGTGGGTGTTATTCTTCTCCTAACTTCTCTTGTTGTTGTCTTTAATTATAGAAAAGGAGAGAAGCTACTCTACCTGAGTGGAGCTTATCTTGTTGTATTAAGCGGACTTTATATGTCGTCTAAATTCTTTATTCCGGCACAATTCATAGAATACTCAGCACAGATGTTCTCTCCCTTTGCTCTTATTTTATTTTGGAAGAAAGGGGAGAGCGATAAGTTAATCCTCTTTATTCGCATAGCTGTGGCCCTAACTTTTATAGGACATGGCTCTTACGCACTTGGGATTTTTCCCGTTCCAGGAAACTTCATTGATATGGTGATAAATATTATTGGATGCTCTGAATCTTCTGCTCGCATTCTTCTACAAGTTATGGGAGGGCTTGATTTCTTAGCAGCAATATTAATATTTCTTCCGCTAGTTGATCAATGGGCATTAGGGTTTTGTTGTATGTGGGGAGCGTTGACAAGTTTTGCTAGAATAGGTGAGGAATCTGTTTTTGGATTGTCCCACACTCTATTAACTTTAGGACACGAGTTTATAATGAGGGGGCCACATTTCTTGTTGCCACTTTTTTTGATTTATTCTGCACAAAAAAAAGCCTTCAATTTCTTGAAGGCCACTAATATAAGAAAGTAATTTCTTACTAGAACATATGCTTATATTTCTTTAAGAACTTAGAAAGTGATCCAACTTTATCAAGTGTTCTAATTGCACTTGTAGAAAGTCTTAACTTAATAGTCTCACCAGATTCTGGATCAAAAATTCTCTTCGTTTGAAGATTTGGTTTTTGAGTCATTTTTGTTCTATTTTTTGCGTGAGAAACTTTGTTTCCTACTAATCTTCTTTTTCCAGTTAAATCACATACACGTGCCATATCTAAACCCTCTGTCTGTACGCCGCAGCATTCAGTTTTTAATAATCATTCATTACAGGTTCGCTAATATATACTTCAAATTATTAAAATTCAAGGGTAAATTAGCGCTGAAGAGAAAAAATTACGAAGTTACAAAGCATATGAGAAACGTGAAAACAGATAGTTAAGCTAGGTCTCGTAAAGTTTGTGCTCGGCTGATTTGAAAAGAAAGCTTAAAAACACTGCCATGAGATTTTGGAGAGTCTTCGATGGAGTGACTTTCTATTGAGATCTCTCCACCTAAGAGCTCGATACTTCTCTTGGCTATTGGCATTCCAAAACCTGTTCCCTCTTCTCCACTAGTGCCTTGTCTATTGGTATTAGCAATAGGATCAAAAACCTTAGATAGGAGATAGTCTGGAATCCCAATCCCTCGATCTTTAATGAAAAGTTCAACATGAGCATCTGCAAGAGAAGTGTGTATGAAAATTTCACTATCTTCAGGTGAGAATTTGATGGAGTTGGAAATAATATTACTTATGATTTGATGTTCGATAATACTTCGATTTCCAAGTATATAGATGTCATCGATAATAGTATGAATTGTAATTCTCTTCTTTGATAGAGTTTGCCTAAGCATTTCAATACTTTCTTCAACACAGGTCTTTAGAGAAATTTCTTCAAGTTGAAGCACTTTCTTACCTGACTCAAAAGCCTCCATTTCTCTTATGGCATGAATGAGATTACAAATTTTTTGTGAATACTTAAAAGTAGAATTAACTTTATTTTTAAGTTTCTTCTTGTCCAAATCATCAAACTTATCCTTTTCTAAAATCTTTTCGAGAAAGAGAGTATTATTTTGAATGAGCGTTAAGGGCGTTGATACATCGTGTGCTAAAACTCGTAGGAGGTTCTGTTTTGAGAGGGCCCTATTTCTAATTTGCTCTTCGCTTACTTCTTTAAGTTTTAAGAGAAAGAGGGTGAATCCAGAATGAAGAATCATCATTCCAAATACTGTTAAAGTCTGAGTAATAATAAGTCCTGATTGATTGAGGTAATCTTTTCTAAAGTATCCAAAACCTAGATCCATTATAAAAATAGTTGTGGCCGCAATAAGGATAAGAGTTATCCAAATAATAGTATGTTTCTTGTCTGTAAGAACTCCTGCAATTACTGGAAGAATGGCAATCCACATCAGTATAGGGTTGAGAAATCCTCCCGAGAGAAGCGAGAAGTGCATTTGAAAAAGTCCGCCTGGAATGAGCATCATGTAGGTTGCTCTTTCAATGGAGCCTGTCCACTTGTAACAGAGAATATTTAAGAGATGTATACCAGCGTAGAAGAAGCCCATATACTTTATGCTTGGATGATCTATGTAATGATAGGCAGTGAAGGCGTAACTCCACATGAGAATACCGGTGATAAGTGTTGTTGCAATAAGTACGTGAACTCTAAAGCGATGAATTTTATCTGAGCGTTTAAGTGGTGAAAGGCACCAATTAAAGAAGTTTAAATAAATAGATTTCAATAGATGAATAAGTCTCATTACAGAACTTATCGGATGGGTAGGTGAAAATTTTATTTAAGATATCTTGAATTTCTACTTAGGCCCAGAGTGGTTTTTCTAAGCTACACCAACCTGCTATGGTTTTTCTTCTGCCTTTTATCACTTGATTTACCTTGTGCTCAAACCCAGACTTTCCAGTAAGAAAGATAATTAGAGTTTCTCTCGGAGGAGGGCTTATGATTTCTAATAGACTGGAATCACTCTTGGGTCTAAAGAGAAGTTCTCCTCCTTCTAATTGATCATCGTCATTTAGAGACCATGTGAAGGCAATTTCTCTTGAACCATCATCGTGCCAGATTCCATCTTCATCAGTAGCCGCATCTCTGATGGCAATAATATGTTCACTAAAGTTAAATGCTTGATAATGCGTTATTATAGAGTGAAGAATCTCTCCTTTTGTTAAGTATCTGGATACAAGTTGATCAACAACTTCCCAATTACAAGTATTTACCACCTCTTTAAATTCACTTGGAAAAGGAAGGTGGAACTTAATAAATCCAAGCTCACTTAGCTCTGATTTAGAGGGGAGAATTGCCTTGTCTATTGTCGTCATTTTGGGGATTATACCTCTAAAAAAAATCACTTTGGAAATCTCAATGAAATACTTTGTATTATTCTTACTTAGCATAAATATTCAAGCAAATCTCTCAGTTTCTGAAACACTTCTAAAAGCTTATTCACCACTTTGTCCAAGCATTACAACTGGTCATGTTCAAGGCTCACTTGTTCACGCGCAGATGATGGGCTCAGTAGTGAGAGAGCTAAATCAGAACTCTACTTGTTTTCAAGCAGTGGAAATGGAGAGAATTTCATCGGACTATTCAAGACTCTATGAAAACTATATGACTTATAGTGATACGAGATCGCAGAGGTTAGAGCTTGAGAAAAAAATTGCTCTCTATACCTCGCTTTCTTCAAGTGGAACTTTAACTGCTGAAGAAGACTTCTTTTTAACAAATGAAATATTAAATTCACAGGCTTCTCTTATTAACGCGCAGGCAGGCCTTGGACGTTTTGGAGACTTTAGTAGTCGCTATGCTGTTGGTGCAAGACAGGTCGTTAGCAGTGTTGATGGTTTTCTAGGAACATGGTCTCAGAACCCTCAGTGTTTTCAGTCTAAAGTTTCTCTGATCTCTTCATTACTAAGTAATTCTCTTCTTGCCACTTCGGCCTTTGCGGCACCAGGAACAAGTTTAGCTCTTTCTTCTGGTGCGATGGTTGTTAAATCTCTAGGGCAATTTATACAGCACTTTAAAGAAAATAATCTCTTAAAAGATATTGATGAAGTTCAAATGCCTGCGGCCCTTAGATGTGTCTCTAAAGCACTTACAGATCAGTATTGCTCTGCTGTTGATACAGAGAAATTAGTTGATAGTTATAGAAATGATCCAATTACAGATGGCCCACAATTTGAAGGATTAACACTTTTAAAGAATCATATCTCAGAGCTGGCACACTGGTTAGAAGAAGTTTACGCGGGAAGTGCCATTACTTCGGAGGGCGATCTCGTTAATAGAGAGAAGCCAATTCTTCAGGGAGAGCTTCTTAAGAAAATTAAGCGCTACCTTCAAACTTATGGAACTCTAAGAACAAAAGTTTTCTCGGAAATCTCAAGCGACTCTCAAAGAACCGATGCAATTGTCATCGGTATAGACCGCTTGGTTTCAATTATGTCCTCTCCGACTTTAACTCCTGATCCATCTGGATGGGGTGGGCGTCCTGATGGATCAGGAGTTGAAAATCCAATTTTTATTACACGTGATAAAGCGTTAATGCCATTTCAGATTTTAGATCCATCAATTACTGCCATTCCTCGTTGTGATGATGAAAATTGTACTCTTATTCAATATGTAAGAAATCAAGGAGTAGAACTAAGTCTAGGAAAATGGACTGAGGCCATAAGAAATTCTCTTCTTGTTGTAGAAGAAGTTTTAGAGCTCATAAACCAGGAAAGAGCGAGAACTATTTCTGTAGATGCTTACTCTGTTCTTGTTGGGGCAACGAGAGATATTAGAGGGGAGACAAATGCGATTTCTGGACTAGTTATGGTTTCTGAAAACGCAGATAGAATAGTCAACTTTCTAACTGAATTAGGCTGTCGTAACCAGTCCAGAGGATGTACTCGTGATGGAGGCGTCACAATTCTTCATAAGTACTATCCACAAATCACAAATATTACTAAGACGAAGAATCTTACGGAGAGCGTGATTAGTCTTATTGAAGAGACTTTTGAGCCACGAACTTTATCTTCTGAGAATTTACCTGCAGAGTGCCGTAAAGACTCCGGTCTTATTTCTGAATTATTTAATGACGCTGAAGAAGAGAAGAGTTTTGAAATTACATCTTGTATTACAAAGATATTAAAACTTGCTGAGAGAGGGAATGATGTTTACTTCAGTAAGATAAAAGATATGGTTAGCTATGAATTAGAAGCAAGACTTGCTAACGATATGTTAGATCAAGATATAGAGGATATTATTCTTGGAACTAGAGCGGATCTTATTACGACACTACTTACAACTTATTCTCCAACCAATGAGATTAATCTCTCTGAGTTAGTTCTTGGTCTTAAATCATCGCAGAATATTGTGAGAAATACGGCTAAGAATTTCTTTGGATCTTTCGAAGACTTCTTTGTTGATTCTATCACTAAGTCAGATATCTCAGATATGGAGAGATCGGCACTTTGTTTTAGAGTTCTTCCATTTATTTTTGATACAAAAGAGCAACGTAAGTTTATTACAAAAATCTATAAGAATTGTAGAGATGCAAAGATGGACTTCTATGTTGATGGTCCTAAAATTCAATGGCTTGATTATCTAGTGCAAACAGATGATGGCGATGGCTTTGGAAAAGAGAAGTATTCTCTACGCGGAAGTGTTGAAATTCGCAATTGTGCTTTTAGGAAGTATAATAGAAGAAATAAAATTTATGAGCAGCGAAGACAAACAAAAGTAACCGGTATAAATGAAGAAAAACCTCTATAGAATATTAGCATTTGCAACTATCGCCATAGTTGTTGGAGTTATCATCTACTTTCGAAATGTAGTGAAACCTTCTCATGTGAGAGAACACTATAACGAAGAAGCTAGTGCTAACCGAATCCTTAGAGAAGATCGTAGAGTAGAGAGAGAATTTATCGCACAGACTGTTGAGAAAAGAGTAAAGAAAGTAGAAGTCTTCGATCAAAGAGTTGATGACCTAAATAAGTCTCTTAATCTTCTAGAAGAAAAAGTCCAGGTTCGAGAAAAATACTGCTTGAAAAATCTAAATGAAACTATTGAAAATGATGATTATATCGATATTAAAGATACGATGTATGAAGATTTAGACCAAGTGATGACCAAGTTTTCAAGGGTATTAAATGAGGCCATGTTTAGACCTGAAGCAGATGAGTTATTTTCGGCTGTTTATAAGGCAGTAGAGAGTAATCCAAAAGTAGATCCAAAACTTCTCTTTTCTAGACTTGAGAGAATTGATATCTGTAGGGACCCAAAGGCCTTAAACTTTGTAGATACAGTTTTTGAAGCTTACCGAATTAAGGGATGGCCAACGAGTGTTAGAGATCGTTTAGCGACCGAAGTATTCACTCTTTTAAAAGAGACGGTTCCAAGAAATCGCTCTGTTGAAAACCTTCTCTACTTTACTAATATTCTCTTGATTATGTCTGATAATGGGCTGGTTCCTTTGAACTATAGTACTGAGCTTGAAGATCTAAGTCGTAGAATAAATGAGAATCACACAATGTTTAAGGACCTATTTGGGAATAGCCAAAATAGAGAAGCCAATTACATTAGTCTTAGTGATTATTTAAGACGAAATGAAGAGTTGAGTATTGAGCTTAGGCAGACCGCGGGAGATATAGAAAATGTCCTAGGTGTCGGCTACTAATTGATCGTCCTCTTCCATACAGAGATAAATTTTACTTTCTTGAACCTTCGCCTCTAAGAGTAATTCTTTAATTGTCGATAAAATCCAAAGTCTCATAGGTCTATTATAGCGAATCTTACCATCAAATGATTTAATAAGCTCACTTCCAAGAAGTTCACTACCCGGGTAGTTCTTCTTAACTTGATGGAAGACATCTTTTGTAAATCTCACAACACCTACTGAAATATATTCTAACTTCTCTGCTGGAAGACTTTTAAATAATTCAGAAATTAATTCTCTATACTTTTCCTTGAAGTCATCATCGTAGACAACTGGATCAAAGTGGATACCAATAGGGTGACCTACCGCTGAGAGCTTTTCAATTGCCTTTAACCGCGCTTTTAAAGAAGGAGTTTGAAGATCATTCTTCTTTATCTTATCTGCAGGTGAGAGAGAGAAGGTAGTGATAATATTTTTCTTAGGAGCTAGTTCTAGTAGTGCCTTTATATTGGCAGACTTTGTTCTAAGCTCTAGCTTTGCATTTGGAAGTCTAGAAAAGAGTTCGTGATAAATCTCTAACTCACCAGTGATATGCGTAAGGGCAAGTGAATCCGAAAATTCTCCAGCATGAAACCACGGAGTTAATCCTTTTTGTGTACATTCCTCTGTTACCTTCTCAATCTCATTGCAAATGTCTCTATGATTTAAAAAGAGAACAATATCTGGAGAGTTGAAGTAGCCTTGAAGGTAGCAGTAGTTACATTCATAGATACAATTATAAGCGTGTATAAAGTAGTAGTGAGGCTCACCTGAAAGACCGTAGGCATCGGGAGCTTCTTTTACGAGTTGTCCGCGTTTTTCACCTAGAAATAAATTAAGTGTTTCATTTTTTTGAAGGTAAGGTTTTTTCACTCGATTAAATATATCTTCAACTTTTTCAATTACTGTAACTTTCGCTTTTGGGAATTTAGAAATAATTAAGTTCGCTCGATTATTTGAAACGAAATCTCTCTCAATAAATATTTTATCAAACATCGAGATTGCCTCTCATAAGAGATTTATAGGCCTGATAGTCAAGGGAGCTTAAGGCCTTGGCCATTTTTCTGAGTTCAACTTCATTTTGAATTGTTGCACTTATTTGGAATTGATCACTTTCTAAATTCTTTGAAAGAGTAGTCTTTATTCTAGCCTCTTGAAGCGGAGCTAGAATTTGGTCTAACTTATTTTGCAGAGCTGTATTAAAAGGAGTGAGAAGTTTTCGAAGCTTTTCAAGGAGAATACTTGTTCTCTGTTTAGGAAGAGCTTCTATTTTTAAAACGTCCTTTAGTTTAATTAAATCTAGAACTTCTTTCTCTGAACTATACTTAGTAAGAAGTTGAGAGAGAAGAGTTGTATAGTGTCTATACTGAGAAACTGTAAAATAGAATTCTCTATACTCTTCAATGAGAAACTTTCTTTCTTCAGTAGCACTCTCTGTAATATTTAAATATTCTCGGTAGAGCTTATCACTGAAATATTCGGCCTTCTCTTTTATGATCTCACAAATGGCAGTATTTTCTTTTTCTAAGTAAGGTTCATCAGAAATAAGTTTGAAAGCTTTAAATTCTTTTTGAAAGTTACTTGCTGCCCTTGCTATCGCCCAAAGTTCTCGGTCGACAATATTAGCAAAGCAAGAGAGTTTTTGGGCTTGTTTGTGATTAAGGGTTCTACTTGAGCTCGTAATACAGTCAAGGAGGCCATTAGAATTTGAAGTGAAGGACTTAAATTCTAAGACTTCATTTTGAATAGCGTAGCTTGTTCTCACTTCATAGATTGAATCTAATTGAGCTTTCTCATCTAAGGCACCTGCAACACCAAAGTTTAGAACTATTTCTATTTCTGGAAATTTTGAAAGAGTGGCCGTCGTCGCCTCTAAGGCGTTATAAATTCCTTCCGAGCAGATTATCAGGTAGGAGTCACCATTCTTATAAAGAGGGCAGCTTAGGGATTCAAGTGATTTATAATTCCCTTGTTTTAAAAATGTCTGTGCTTCTGCTCTATGAGCAAAGACAAGTAAGCGCATATTAACCCTTGATTTTGATTAAGGGCGACTTTATAGTGGGCCTTGTATTTTGTCTAGCGCAAGAGTAATGCTTTTAGAGGTGAGGGACGTATCATGTCACGTATTTTAAAGAACTTAGGAGGAATTCCTATCGGCTTTGGTGGGGCCTCTATTAGCGGTGAAGGTGCTGGGTACGGATTTGGAGATATTTCTGAAGGAGATGCCTGTTCCTTATTAAAGTATGCTTTTGAAAGAGGAGTAAAGCTTTTTGATACAGCTCCAATATATGGCTTTGGTGAATCAGAAAGAAGAATGGGAAAGGCCTTTAAAGATATAAGAGAGAAAGTCTTCATCATTTCTAAGTGTGGGGTCTCCTGGCATGACTCAAAACGGGTTAATATGACTAATGACCCAAAAGAAACTCAGAAGATGCTACACGATTCTCTAAAGAGATTAAATTCAGATTATATCGACCACTATATGATTCATTGGCCAGATAGTAGGGTGGATATAAGAAAGACCATGGAAGTCTTGGCCAAGGCGAAGCTTGAAGGAAAGATAAAGTCTATTGGGCTTTGTAACTCAAATAGAGATGAATTTGAAAAGGCATCGGAGATCGATGAAATTCTCTCTCTTCAGTCAGAGCTAAATATTTTTGAAAGAGGATCGCTAGACTCAGTCCTACCTATTGCAAGAGAAAATGATCTAAGCTTTATGAGTTGGGGAACTCTTGATAAGGGTATTCTTACGGGAAGAGTAAACTCTAAGAGAAAATTTGATAAGAGTGATTGTCGATCATGGGCACCTTGGTGGAAGAGTATTGATAAAGATAGTAGGTATAAGAAGATGGAGATTATAAGTAAAATTCTAAGCGAGTTTGAAATGTCTCCTATTTCTCTGGCCCTTGGTTTTAATTTATCAAATGAAAATGTAGACACCGTTCTCTGCGGCGGAAGAAATCAGACCCAGTGGGATGGTCTTATAGACTCTCTTGAAAATCTTCCAACCCAAGAGCAATTAGATAGAGTCTTAAAGAGTATTGATGAAGATTAGTGTTATTATACCAACCTTTAATAGAGCAGAAATTCTAGAGAGATCTCTAAAATCTGTTTTACAACAAAGTTATCAGGACTTTGAAGTTCTTATTGTAGATGATGGCTCGACAGATAAGACTTATTCTACGGTTAAGAAATACTTTTCTGATAAGAGAGTAAAATATATTTATCAGAGTAATAAGGGAGTAAGTGCTGCTCGAAACCTAGGAGTTTCTCTAAGTTCATATGATTGGATTAGCTTCTTAGACTCTGATGATGAATGGTTATCTAACAAACTCGATAAGCAAGTCGCTCTCCTCCAAGAGAATTCTTCTCTTGAATTTATTCACAGTGAAGAGAATTGGATAAGAAATGGAAAGAAAGTAAATCAGCCTAAGCATTATAAGAAGTTCGGCGGTAATATTTTTCTTAAATGTCTTTCTCTATGTGCTATTTCTCCCTCCACTGTTTTAATGACAAAGAGGTTATTTAAAGAAGTCGGAGGTTTTTCTTCTGACTATATTGTCTGCGAAGATTTTGATTTGTGGTTAAAGATTACTTCTAAGTACGAGGTAGGACTTGTGGATGAGTTCTTGATAAATAAGTATGGAGGTCATGAAGATCAATTGAGTACGAAGTTCTTTGCGATGGATTTATTTAGAGTTAGATCCCTAGTTCATATTTTAGAAATAAGAGATTTCACTGAACGAATTAAAGAGGAAATTATTTCTGTGATTTTAAGTAAGTCTAAGATCTTACTTAAAGGCTATGAAAAACATGAAAACTTTAAAGACTACGAAGAAGTGAAGAGTTTAGTTCTTAGATTTAACTCTTAGGTAACCATCTCTCTTAAAGACCTTGCCACTTCTAATGAAGAGAATTCCCTTAATGTCATTTGTATAAAATTCATCAGCAGTATTTATGAGAATAAAGCGATCTTTTGAAATTCTAGCGGAAACCAACGTTGGATAATTTTCATTCTTAAGAAAATTTAGAGGGATTCCATCTACGATAATTGCATCTTCACTTTTTCCAAGAACTAAGTAATTAATTTTTGAAGTTCCTCGGTAAGCTTTATCCTCTATCTTGAAGAGATTTTCGATTTCAATTTGAAAATTAGGTCCTTGCGTATTATGTCCGGTGTACTTATGGGTTCCATTTAGAGAATCAAAGGCCTTGTCTTGTTCTAGTATTGGTCTGGCCGATTTTAGATATTCAGAAAAGTCTATCTTTTCAAAGCTTTTAAGATTTTTAAATTGAATAACTTTCTTTGTTTGCTGTAGCTGTTTAGTTTCAGGAAGTTTCTCTTTCTTAGCTGGAAGGTAGACAATCTTTTCGACAACTTTTTCCACTACCTTTTCTACCACTTTAGGTTTTGGGACTTCTATTGAATTTTGAATATTGGTTGTGATCTTATTTTCAATGTCTCGTAGATCAATAGCGAAGTAGGCAAAGAGTAATTGAAATATTTTTCCATTTAATTCTTCGGCGCTAAGGTTTTGTTCAAAGAGCGAATCAACTTCGTCATTAAATTGAACTTTCTTATTTACGATACTATGGTTGAACGTAAAGTAGCTTACTCCAACACCAAGTATAAAAAAGGCAAATGCTAGGAATATTTTCTTCATCACATAATAATCTTATCACTTGAGTCGTTATCTTCAAGGATAATTTCATCAGGTGAGAGATTAAGTGTCTTCTCGTAGAAAAGCTCTAAGGCCCTCTCCCACGGAGAATCTTCAATATCATTATTTAAGAAGTCTACTAAATGAGGAAAGAGTTGTGTGCAAAAGTCTTCGCTACTCTCTCTTGGTAGAAGGGATGGTAGGTGGTCAATTGCAGTTAAATAGAGGTTTTCTTCAATCTTTATTGAAGGGCTATCCATTGTCGTGCAATTTGCATAAATAGGAAGTGGGTTACAAGGCCCATTGGGATCGCAACCAACATCACTAATGACTGTTAAATTTCTTTCTTTAGTAATTGTTTCAAGGTCTAGAAATGGTGATCTTGGCTCTTTTATTAAAGCGCAGTTAATTAAAATATCAAAGCTTAAAATTTCTTCAAGAGGGTGGTTGGAGATCGTATCTTTCGAGCCCCACTTTGTTGGCTCAATACCAATGGCCCTTAGAAACTTTACGGCACCTTTTCCTGATCTCCCATTGGCCCCAATGATGAGGACACGAGGACGAGAGATGATCTTATTCATTCTCTCTTCTATGTCTTCTATCATTGCAACTTGGCTCTTATATGGAAGTAGAGGGGCCCTCTTATTATAATCCATACCAAGTTGTGTATGAGTCCAAAGATCAATTCCAAGAGCAGCTCCTGCAAAACCTGCCCAAACTCCAAAGGCCGCAACTCTTTTCATATCTTCATCAACGAGATATTCGAGATCGTATAAAAGTCCATCGCCTTTAACAAACCTAGAGAGGGTTCTTTCAAAGCCATGTTGATCTTTAAAAACGTGAGCGAAGTGAATATGTCTATGAGAGAGGGAGAAGTTCTTATCTTCTAGTTCTTTTAGTCCGATAATAATTGCGTTTAAAGGAGCGTTAATCCAAGAGTTTGTCTCTGCGATTTTACAGCCTATCTCTTCGTATTCGGAATCATCAAAGACTCGTGTAGGTGACTTTTCAACAACAACATCGTGACCCATATCGAGAAGCTCTTTGCAGGCCTTTGGTGTTAAACAGCATCTTTGTTCAAAAGGTTTTGTTTCGTGTCTTAGCCAAATAAGTCTTTGCATTTATTCCTCACACTAGATTTTGCTGGATTAAGTCAAAATAAAACATGTTTTAATGCTTTTGGCTATAGTCTTGGAGGAATTTTCAAACGTAATAGCTACTAACTACTTAATAGTACATTAGAAGTTGAGACCTAAATTAAAAGAATGAATGGTCGATACCCAAATATCATCCTGTGGATTGATATAGGCCATTCTCATCTTATAATTAAAATAGAAGTGCCTAACTCTAAATTCGGGAATAAAAGTTATAAATTGATTGCTTAAACTGATTGAGCTCCTAAAAGGAAGGTCTTTAAATTTGAGCCAGCTTCCCACATAAATACCATCAAAGATTGAGTATCTCTTTCTCATATGAATTCCAGCAAAAGGCTCCAACCAGATTTTCTTCGCGTCTCCTTTCCACTGATGAAAGAAGTGAAAGAGAGGGAAGTTATCATAGGAGTATTGCTCTTTTTCTTTAAGGGTAAGTAACTTCGCTTCGAGCATCTCAATTTTCCAGAGACGATGATCGCTCTCTCTTTTCCAGATAAAATCCATAGAGAGAGTTTCTTTTGATTGGCTTAGATCTGAAAAGTTAAAAATTTTAGAGCTCTCCGCTAACTCTGTTTTAGTCTTTGTTAAGTCGGCGTCAGAGCGATTTAACTTATAGAGATTTAGCTTTATATGAGTATCTATATGACCGCTCTTAGTGACAATAGTACTTAGGCCCATTTTGGTTTCTTTTTTTACATAAACACTAACGGAAGGATCAAGGCTACTTGTTTGATTATAAATAGTAAAAAGAGAACCTAAGTTTAAATTGTAGAATAGAGACGGGGTTAGTCTATATTTTGAAAGATTAAAACTTGGAAGAGGAACTCCAAGAGTAGCATCAAGATCAATATACCTTTCTGAATTCATATTCTTATTTAAAATTTCTAGAATATTTAATTCTTTTTGAGACTGGGAAGCTCCCGCTTCGTTCCCTTTGTTCTTTATATCGGCGACAAGATCTTTGACGCCAGAGCTTACTTGTAAATCTAAATCAATATATTGTTCATAGAGATTGTGAGTGAGACGCTTATTTATGAGAGTTTTATCTCTGAGGATAGTATATCTCTTTAAATTATTTCTTAGGCTTTGAGCATGAGCACTATTGGCCAAAATTAGTAGGAGTATGATAATTTTTTTCATTAGGTTATTATAAACAAAAAGCAAATAAAAAGTAGAAAAAATGATCGTATATAATAAAGAATTCGATTTGAATTTATCAGAACATGGAATTGAAGTTCCAATCTTAGACGATCGCTCTAGAAGATGCTTCACTGAACTTAAGAATGTAGACCCATCAATTAGTGAAGTAGATTTAAAGGAATTAGAAGAAATTAATAGAGAGGATCTTCTGCGAGTTCATACTTCTGAATTTGTAGATGCGCTCTTAGGCGATGAAAAAGAAAAGAAGATTATCGAATGTTATGAGCTCATTGACCAAAATGGAAATTACTACCGCTACGACCCAAGTAGAGCGAAGTATCCACTTTCAAATTTACTAGATAAATTTCTATTGCAGACAAAGGGGACGTATCTCTCTTTTAGAAGAGCTTTTGAGACAGGTTTCTCTTTTGGACTTTGCGGAGGAATGCACCATGCGATGAGTGATCGCTCGAGAGGATTTTGTTTAATAAATGACATCGTTATTTGTGCTCGAAAATTTCAAACAGAAGTTCGGGCAATAAATTTTTCAGTTATTGATATTGATGCTCACAAAGGTTGTGGAACAGCAGAGCTTACAGCTAATGATTCTTCCATTGAAACATTGAGTATTCATATGAAGAATGGTTGGCCTCTCTCTGCTGATTGCGGCGAGGGCCCTTGGAGAATTCCCTCTACTATTGATATTGGAGTAGAGCTTGGTGAAGAGAATCAATACCTCACTAAGTTAGAGGAAGGTTTAAAGGAATTAGAAAATCTCGACATGGCCATCGTTGTGGCTGGAGCCGACCCTTATAGTGAAGATGTTTTAGAGAGCGCTAGAGGAATTCAGCTTTCGAAAGAACAAATGCTTGCAAGAGATTTACTTGTTTATAGGTTTCTTAAAGAGAGGGGAATTCCCCAAGTCTGGCTCATGGCCGGAGGCTATGGACCTAAGACTTGGGAGATATACTTTCAATTTCTTAAATTAATTCATGAGGAAGAACACGCTTAATTGGTCTAAAGTATGTTCTTGGAGAGTGCTCTAATAAATCAGATACTCTACCCATGTAAACACAAGCATACTTCTCTATTTGATCAGCAAAGCGGCTCTCTTCTTGTCCCGCTCTCATGAGTTCTCCCCAGTGTGGATTGAAGCACTTTCTATAATCTTCTAATTCTTTTGAAATTGAGTTATTAATCTTTTCAATACTAGAATAAATCTTTCCAACTTCATCTTTATCAAAACTTTCTCCACGGTACTTACTCATTTCAAGTTTATCTAGACGATCTTCAAAGACTTCTTTTTCTTGCATAAAAGAATCAATTCTCTTTTGAGTTGGTTCACTCTTTTTTATGGCAAGAATTTCATCTTCTAGTGGTTCAACTACTAGGGCCGTTCTCCAACCAAAAGTTTTCTTAAGTGAGAGAACGTCACCATAGATATGATCTCCTAAATAGAGAATTTCAGACCCTTTAAGTCCTAGGTCTTCTTGAAGCTTACCAGCGTTACCACCTTGATAAACTCCAGGAGTAATTGGACCTTCATGATTTGTCATCAGAGCTGTATCAGGATCAATTCTTAGAAAGTGATTCTTTACATGAAAGAATCTTGGCTTACTGGAGAGAGTAATTGTGATCTCAAAGAGGTCTTTCCAGCTCTTATGCTCTTTTAGAAATGGATCAATAGCGTACTCAAGTAAATCTTTACAATAGTAGAATTCAGAGTTGGTGATAATAATTAACTTCTTACCACACTTCTTATACATCTCTAGCTGAGATACTAATTTCTCATCTTGAATAATAAAGTCACCAATATTTTCTTTAACTTTACTTTTAAGAGATCCATCAGAGTGACAAATATCGATCGCCTCTTTTATATGATCGGCCAGTAGATCATATCTTGGAACTACTGAACCTTTCTCCTTAAGCTCTACTAGTTGAGCGTAGAGAATTCCATTTGAAACTGAAAATGCAGTATCTAATGATTGGAAACTCTCATCACTTAAATCAATAACTCTATTGGCATAGGCATTATTCTGCTCTTCAAATGAAAGAGCTGAAAGTCCGTGTTGGGCCTTTTTTACTTTTCCAAATCTTGAAACGTGTAGAAGGTTTCCTCTAAGCTTATCAATAACTAGTCCTTGCTGAACTAATTGAAAATCAAACTCTAGGTCTAGAACTTCTTTTGGATAACCCAATACTTTCACGAGGTTCTTCTTTACGAGTGAATAGGTAAGTCTCTCAAAATTCTCTGTATTATAGCGAACTAGCGTGTAGTCCATATCAAAACCGATGGCCTTAATTTTCTTCATATTTAATATTCTATTAACGTAAACGCTCATTTTTCTATGACTCCTTTAGTCAAAAACTCTTTCAATCCCTTCTAGGGAACTAGAGAGCTTATCAAGAACATGGAAAGTCAGTCAATTATATGTGTTTCGACTGTAAAATTAATGAGTTTGACTAGACCTATTCCCTGTAAACTTCTAACATGATTAGGATAATTTATTTATTAGCTATTAAAAAGGTGTGCAGATGAGATCTCTATTTAATTTGTGTTTAATTCTTATTTTGACTCTTGGTGCGACTTCTAGTTTCGCTGAAACAAATGAAGAAAAGGGACTTCGAATCGCAAAAGAAGCGGAAGCTAAGAATAATGGCTTCATTGGTGATGAATCAGATCTAGAGATGGTTCTCATTGATGCATATGGCTCTAAGATCGTTCGTAAGATGCAAGGGAAGGTTTTAGAAGTAAAGAATGACGGTGATAAGACACTTAATATCTTTTTAAATCCAAAAGATGTTAAGGGAACGAAGATGCTAACTTGGTCTCATAAGAGTGAAGACGATCACCAGTGGCTCTATCTTCCATCTTTAAAGCGAGTGAAGAAAATCTCTTCTAGAAATAAGTCTTCTTCTTTTATGGGAAGCGAATTCTCTTATGAAGATATTGGTTCTCAGGAAATTGAAAAGTATAAATTTAAATATCTTAAAGATGGAAAGAGTAAAGACGGAGAAGAAGTCTACATTATCGAAAGAATACCTGTGGCCAAGAGTGGTTACTCTAAGCAAATTGTTCAACTTTCAAAGAAGCACTTAAATGCTCTCCATGTTGATTACTACGATAGAAAGTCTGAACTTCTAAAGACTGCAGAGATGAGTGACTTTAAAAAGTATAAAGTTGGCTCGAAAGAACTATGGAGAGCTTCTGTTATTCATATGAAGAATGTTCAAACAAAGAAGGAATCAATCTTTCAGTGGACGAATCGAAAGGTGGGAGTAAATCTAAAAGATAGCCTCTTTACTAAAAGGTCTCTTTCAAGATGATTGGTAAGAGTCTTTTATTCATCTCATTTATTATTCTTAACTCCGTGTCACTGGCCTCTGTTAGTGATCAAGGAGAGATTTCTTTTGAAAATAGAAAATTTGAAAGTGATAATGATAATCTCACTTACGATGATAATTTCGCTATTTTCACTAGGGCCCAATTTAAATTCATTGAAGGAAACTTTACTGGAGCACTTCGGGCTTATGCTAGAGCAGACTCTAAAGATAAGGATCGTAATCACTATGTGATAGAAGATGCGTACGGTTCTTACTTATTTGGTGAAGAGGGAAGTTTTAAATTACTTGCGGGATGGAAGTTATTTAATTGGTCGGCGATGGAAGCTTTTCATCCGGCCGATGTGGTAAATTCTAAAAACTTTGATGGCGAAATTGAAAAGCTTGAAAAGAAAGGTGAGCTGACTCTTGAGAGTGAGTTTGTAATAGGAGAGGGAACTCTCAACTTCTACTTTTGGCCTAGAGTGGAAAATCCTATCTATCCTTCGACACGCTCAAGAACTGGAGTCAATTTTGGAATTGAGTTTAAAGATCCTGTTTGGGTGAATGGTAGAGATGCCGCTACAAACTCTAAGTGGCAACCTCAGTGGGGAATTCGCTTTAATCAAACCATTGGTGATTTAGACTTTGCTCTACAATTTCTAGATCATTTTGATAGGGCACACCCTTTAGTTGGATATACTTTTGGAACTTCTGTGGGTGGAGTAGAGTTTCCGACGAACTCTACTGACTTTAGACCACACTTCTACCGAGTAAGAGAGCTCGGAGGCACTCTTAGTTATGCCTTTGAGGGATATATATTTAAATTAGAGGGGAGTTATAGAAAGTTTGAAGATGACTTTAAAACATTAGTTCCAATCACTAGAACAACTTTTGAAAGAGCAAAGCAGCAAGATCACGGAGAGCTTGCCTTTGGTGTAGAAGATACAATTTCCTTAGATGAGCTAAACCATGAAGTCACGTTGATCTTTGAAGTGACGAGCGTTCTGGGAGCAAATAAGATTGCAAGAAGAAGACTTAGTGCGTTTCAAAGAGATGCTCTCATAGGTATGCGCTATAATTTTAATGATCTCATGGGCTCTGAGTTATTTCTAAGCTATATCCAAGATTTAGAGTACACAGATGAGAGATTATTAAACCTATCCTTCACCAGAAGACTTTCTGATCAATGGAAGTATAAGTTAGGTCTTAGGACTTACCAGGCAAAAGAGAAGGGCTTCTATGGACTACAAGTCTATAAAGGTGATGGTCAGGGCTATTTGAATATTTCGAGATTCTTTTAAAATTAATAGTTTTTCTGGCGAGAATTTGATTTTATCTTGCCAGAAACACTCAAAAACCTTATCTTTAACAAACAATTTCTTGGGGCCCTTAGCTCAGTTGGGAGAGCGCTTCGCTGGCAGCGAAGAGGTCAACGGTTCGATCCCGTTAGGGTCCACCACTTCTAATACCAGTCGAACCATCGACATTTAAAAAGCCACTATTATGAGAACCAAAAACATAGGTTCCCAAGCTAGTGGCTTTTTTTATTTCTGCATACTTTTGCCCACCTAAACTTCCTGTTTCAAAGGATGCTTCAAGTGGCCTACCAAGTTTACGAAAAGGGAGAACAACCCCTTTCTGGCCTTTTGAGGCTTCTCTAAATCGCTCTGATTGCTCATCAGAACCCCAGAAGTCCACCCGAATTACATTGTCAGGATGAATATGAACGGGAGTACTCGGTAGGCAGTGGAAAGTGAACCAAACCCTCGATCTAGAAATAGCTTGAAGCATTCATAAAATCTAAAATTCTTTTGTTAGTAATCTAAGTATCGGTTTTTTATTCATTATTTTAATTAAAGTTTATAGCTCACCACTAACATTTAAAAATGAGCACTAGAATTACTTATGTGGCTTAGTTTCTATCTACAATCGTAAAGTAATCTAAGTCTGTAATTCTCAAAGTTTCTATATCCGTAGGCCTTCCTCTGAATGAGCTTAGCTTTACGATTATACCCCTCGGTCTTCGCATTAGTTATTCCGGTCTTGAAATAATTTAATATTTCAATTCGCCACTTAACTAAAGTTCTACGAAGGGATTGAACTGCTTTTCTTCCTGAATGAGCCATTTCATCAGTTAGCTTTGTAAGCGCCTTCTTAGCCCGTTTAAAGCCTCTTATATTGTAAATTGAAAGCATTCTCTCTTTAAATTTATATATCTCTTCAAGCTCTGGGAAAAGCCCATTAATATGTTTAACAATTGATCTTTGAGAAAAACTTAAACGGTCATCTCTTGTTAAATATAATCTTCTCATTGGACTTGTTTTAGATTTTAAGAAAATAGGATGTTTCATTGTTTCAATACGAATTTTATTAAGAGCGTGATTAAACAATTTGATAACATGAAATTTATCACTAGTAATTTTAGCGTTAGGGAAATGAGACTTTACAAATTTTTGATAAGTTGAAGACATATCAATAACAACATTTTTAACATTCTCACGACCTTTAATATCGATAGCCCTCGATGACATTAAACTATCAAAGGACCTTCCTAGAGTGACTTCTCGAACTCTGTTGTTGTTAAAATCTACAAACACAGTAGCAAACTCTTTGTAATGAGTTTTAGTATTTCTAATAAAACTATGTTCATCAATTCCAATAGTCTTGGGCCATTCATAATTCATTTTCTTTGCTTCTAGCGAGAGCTGTTCGTAGAATGCTTTATAGACTAGCCATGATGAACATCTAAGTTTTGTGGTGACTCTTTTGAGGTCTGTGAAGTTTGAAGCGCACCACCTGATGTGAGATCTAAATCTTTGAGTGGAGCGAAAACCTTTTCTTATTCCAGGAACAGGTTCCCTGAATACAGCATTACAATTTTGACATCTAAATCTTCTTTTTCTAATTCTCAGGTAAACAATTTTGTCGCGAATAGGGACGTCTTTAATGTGAACGTAGACTTGATCATGAATTTTAGTGGTCTTTGTTGCGCACTTTGGACAGACTTCAAATTTAGAAAATTTGTAGGCGTCAAATTGAATAATATGATTTGTGAGGTTTCTTTTGTTAGTAAATTTAAGTTCTGGAAGTGAAAATAGTTTGTTAATCTGTGACTCGAGCATCGAGTATTCTCCTTGTAAAAAGCTTTGTGGTAAAAGAATTTTATCAGATTTGAATACTCGTGCTTATCTTGATCGTTTTGGTCTTGATTCAGCGCCATCCACTGTTAACCGAGAAGACCCCTTTCAGAGACGGTATTATCTCAATGTGCAAACTTTATAATCCATAGGATTCAAAACGAAAGAGATATGAAATACATTCAAGCTATATTGCCTTATTTTTCAGATGATTTTACAAATAAAATAAAGCAGTCTAGCCCAGGGGAGGCACTTGTTTTTGGTAACTGTGTCTCTATGCCTTTGCATTTAAAAATTCATAAATCAAACCCAAGTCCAAATAGTGAAAACTGCAATATTCCAGTAGAATGGTTTACAAAAGCAGTAAATGAAAAAGAAACAAGGGAATAAAATCGACTAAAAATTCAGATTGGAGAAACGCTCATATTTCAGAGGATTTAAAAGAAGTCCTTTTGAAATTGAGAAAGCTTCATCCAAATGCTGAAAGAGTCCTTCCCAGACCTGGGGGATGGAACGATGGAAATGCAGCAAAGATTCTTAGGGCATTCCTAGTGAGGATTGGAATTGATAAATACGTCACTTTCCACACTCTAAGAGCTTGCTTTACAACCCATGTTCTAGCATCAGGAGCAGAACCAACACAGGTTATGAAAATGGGAGGCTGGGCCGATTTTAAAACCTTTCAAATCTACGTCCGAATGGCGGGTGTAGATGTGAAGGGCGAAACATACATGTTTCGCTGACGACTTCAAAGTGACGCCTAAATTTGGTTCGCTTGATAATGTTATCAGACTTAAAAAATAGAGCTAAATGAGGGGGAAACCCCTCATTTTAGCCATTTAGGTCACTTTATGGCATATTAAGTTGTTTAAATTACTATAAGATTGAAAAAATATCACAATTGTGATACTTTTAATGGGAGGCGTATGAATACGCTTGAAAAGGAAGTCGAAGGACTTCTATTTTTAGATAAGCTAATAGCTGTTGTAGAGCATGGCGAAGTGGACTACTGGGAAGACCGAAAAAATCCTCCCAATCTTTCAATAGATGAGTTTCACCAAGTCCTCTACAGAATGGACGAAGCTGCTAACTTTAAGTGGATTGATCGAGACAGCACCAATGGGCCACATGGCACAACTGGTGAGGACAAATGCTTTAAGTTTAATTGTGAAGTTCAGTTTGGTGGAATTTTTGAGATTGAGACAAAATTCTACTTTGTGAAGGGTTACTTTTTCGACAAAGGCGATTTGAAGGGAGTAACAATTCAAAGCTTTAGGCAAGAGGTTTAAAATGGAAACAACTGTTAATAAAGAATTTTTAGGCAACACCTTTTCTTATACTACTGAGGTAGACAGAGAAGGAAACGCTTTATGGACTCAAAAAATTGATAGCGAGTTTTCAAAATGGCTTCATCAATTAAAAGATGAAAACAGAGAGCTTTTTAAAGTTCAATATTCTCTTTCATCCAATGCCTACGATGTTCTAGCAAAGTTAAAAGAAAGAATTGGTGTCTATGATGACTCTCTCATTATTAGAGCGATTACCATAACCTTTATCAATTTCATTGATACTAGAAAAGGTAGAGTTATTATCAAGAAACTCGATTCTTATAAAGGTTCTGGCGATCTTGACCTTCTTAAAGATGGTGAAAATCTTAAAAAGAATTTGTACTTTTCACCTGTGGGAATGCGTGATGTTGAAGCCTATTCAAATCTTACTGGATTGAAAAAAGGGCAAGTCATCAAAAATGCCCTTTACTCAGTTCTTTTAATTTCAATCAACGAAGATGAAGAAATTAAGAAGTTTTGGGAAAACGAGATCATTGAGAAATTAACAAATATCGTTAAGGCAGCCTAAAATGAAAAAGTTTGATGTTCGATCATTAGAACCTATTAAGGTGAAAAAGGGAAAGACCTTTCAAAATGATCGAGACGTCATTCAAATAAAAATTTCACTTAGAGACTCATCGCCCTTAATTTGGAGAAGACTCCAAGTTCCAGCGACTCAGCCCCTTAGAGGACTTCATCGAATCATTCAGGCTTCATTTTCATGGAAAAGCACTCATCTCTATGTTTTTAATGTTGAAGGTATTGAGTATGGTGATCCTGAGTTAGATGCTGGTGAAATGGGCTGGTATAATGATCAGACCAAACGCCTTTCTCAAATAGCCAAAACGACAGATTGCTTCACTTATACTTATGACTTCGGTGATGACTGGGTTCATGAAATTGAAATCGAAGAATTCTTAAATTCTAAGAAAGGTGTCAAATATCCAATTTGCATTGATGGTGAAGAGGACTCCCCGTTAGATGATGTCGGTGGAATTCATGGCCACTACAATATGCTTGAGGCACTCAATGATCCTAATCATCCTGAGCATGAAGACTTCTCTGAATGGGCCGGAGATTTTTATCACTACCACAAATTCGATATTTCAGCGATCAATGAGTATCGCTTGGAAAGACGAAAAACCTTAACAAAACGATAAGCTTGGAAAAAACAATCTATGATTTACACACCAAAACATTTCTCATCTGACAAAAACGAACGAATTATTGACTTAATTGAAAAATATTCTTTTGGAACGGTAATTTCATGTAAAGATGATGATGTTAAACACGTTACGAAAATTCCATTTTTGTTGAAGAGTCACAATAATGAATATTTTATGGAAGGTCATATGGCCAAGGCTAATCCTCATTTAAATTTTATTAGAAATAATTGCAAATTGATTATAATATTTGATGGACCTCATGATTATATTTCTCCTACTTGGTATCTAGATCCATCTATAAGTGTACCTACTTGGAACTTTTCAACCGTAATCGCTGATGGAAATGCTTTCATTTTTGAAAATAAAGAGAGGCTTAAAGAGTCAGTTATCGAGCTATCAAGAAAATATGAAAAAGATAGTTCATGGGAAAATAGACTAGATCAAGAATATTTTACAAATCTATCAAATGCCATTGAAGGGATAGAAGTACGTATTGAGACATTTCACTCTAAGTTTAAACTTAGTCAAAACCAAAATAAAGAAAATCAGAATAGTGTAATTTCTAAATTAGCTAATCACAATTTAGAGCTTTCAAATCTTATGAAAAGCTTTAGATAGGCTTTTTTTCTTCTCAATGTGACTGGACGTGACTCACGTTCGCTATGTTGTCAACGCCCCTAACTTAAGGTGTTGGATTTAGGAAAAATCTTTTAAATCCACCATTCTTTTACTCTTTAGTTTCAATATATTACAATTAGACCGTTCTTCCATCACGAACTAAGGTTTAAATTATGAAGTCCACTGGTACTCAGTCACAAGGTTTTATTCCAAAGTCCTTAAAAGTTCGATATGTCGTAAGTTGGGCGTCTGCCACGGATAGTCAGATAACATCTCCTTCATTATTGTCCAGTCATGATTTTTGATCCTAAATATCCCATTTATATTTTCAACGACTACGTCGACATGAGAAAAGGACACAATNGTAAGTTGGGCGTCTGCCACGGATAGTCAGATAACATCTCCTTCATTATTGTCCAGTCATGATTTTTGATCCTAAATATCCCATTTATATTTTCAACGACTACGTCGACATGAGAAAAGGACACAATACTTTGGCCTATATCGTCACTCACACAATCAACCTAGAGTTAATGTCAGGAGCTCTTTTTCTATTCGTCGCCAAGAGTAGAAAAGCCTGCAAAGCTTTATTCTTCGATGGCAATGGACTTGTGCTAATTCACAAGAAGATTGAGCGAGGGAGATTCATGTCCTTTGAGAACATTAAAGAAGTTACTGAGATCAACTCAAATGAGTTAACGCTAATTCTCAATGGCGGACAGATCCCTCTCTCAAAGTCTGGAAAGAAAATATTACTAAAAAGATAAGAAAACATTAGGCCTTTCGTTAAGGCTATTCTATAATTTCTTTCATGTATGATGTATCAAAAGAAAACGATAGAGAGTTTCTAAGAGAAGCAGTATCAATGCTTCAAGAGAAACTTATGATAAAAGAACTTGAAGTCTTAGAGCTAAGAAAGCTAAAAGAGAAAGATGAAGAAATTTTACAAAAAATATCTGAAGAGCTAAAGAATTTAAGAAAACGTGTCTTTGCTTCTCAACAAGAGAGAAAAGCGAATAAACCGAAGAGTCACAAAAAAAGAACAAAGGGAAACCTCCCTCATAACAAATCTAAAAATGCTCAAATTGAAGAATTAGAAATTGATCTTAATGAAGAAATCATAGACTACAAGATTGAAGAGTCATCATGTCCCAGTTGTGGAGGAGATAAGTTCTTTGAAATGAATAATTGTTTTGAAGAATCAAATGAATTAGAAGTTATAGAAAGACAGTATATAATTAAAAGACATAAGCGTCAGAAGTATTCTTGTAAGTGTTGTAGTAAAATTATTACAGCTCCAGGTGGTGTGAAATTAACCCCTGGCGGCGAATACTCGATTCAACTTGCTACTCAAATAGCTTGTGATAAATTTGAAGATCATCTTCCTCTTGAACGTCAGCGCAAACAAATGAAAAGAGCTGGAATAAATGTTGATGTAAAAACTCTTTATGGCCAGACAGAGCATTTATACAACCTTCTATTTCCACTGAACGAATTAATCAGGCAAGATGTACTTTCTGAAAATTGGGTTCATATTGATGAATCTCCAATTGATTTTTATAATCCAAATAAAAGTAAAGGTTATATTTGGTCAATGAGTAATCCTAGAGGAGCTTATTATCAATTTGAACCTACGAGATCAGGTTCTGTAGCTAAGGAGATGATCAAAGGTTACAAGAAAGGTTGCGTTGTAAGTGATGGTTACTCTGGATATAACTTTTTAGATTCGGATGAGAATTATAAAAATATTAGTCATGCATTTTGTTGGGCACATGTTAGAAGAAAGTTCTTCGAGTCAATGAATCACGACGATAGATCAGAAGTGGTGATTGACCTTATTGATAAGCTCTACGAAGTTGAGCACATGGCAGATGAGCTTCATCAGCTAAAAGAATTGAGGCTTGATAATTCAACTTCAATAGTTAAAGAAATTGATTCTTGGATAAAATCTATGGATGGTAAATTTCTCGATACATCTTCTCTTGGGAAAGCTATTCATTACTATCAAAATAGAAGAGAAGGTCTTCAACTATTTCTCAACGATGATACAGTTCCTATTGATAACAACATGGCTGAGAGAAAACAGCGCTGTCCAGTTATGGGAAGAAAGAACTTCAATTGTTTCAAATCAATAAATGGAGCGGACGTAGGAACTTTCTTTTACTCAGTAATTGAATCGTGTAAATCAAATGGATTAAACCCTAAATCCTTTATCAATACAATGGCGCACAGATCTGCTAAAGGAGAAGCGCTTGAAAGCCCTTTTGAGTATGCTAGTAAAATAAGTGAAAGATTAAGGACTCAAATAGCTGAAAAATTATCAGCGTTATCAAAAGCTTCTGGTTAAAAACAATTTGATCTAAATACTTCTCTTTCCTCGGAGCTTTCTTT
>NZ_NJER01000005.1 GCF_002753895.1 Halobacteriovorax sp. JY17
ATTGTGTCCTTTTCTCATGTCGACGTAGTCGTTGAAAATATAAATGGGATATTTAGGATCAAAAATCATGACTGGACAATAATGAAGGAGATGTTATCTGACTATCCGTGGCAGACGCCCAACTTACAATCAACTAGCCTGGGTATTCTTCACGATTTAGCGATATCTTATAAAAGAGATTCTATCTGGTGGGTAATGAGCGCGAAGAAAGAAGAAACACGATTAAGAAGGCTTGGCATATTAATTACTTCATCTGAAGCAGGGGAAAAAAACCAACTTTGCGAAAGAAACAATAATTTTATATTCAATAACATTAAAATTTGACCGAACCCTAACTGTGATGGATATCACCGGCAAATTGGTAATGATTGTTAAATATTAATGAATCAAAAATACCTAACAGAATTTGAGAGAGTTCTAGATGATGCTGTTTAGACTATGGACATATGTTGAAAATCCAAAAAAGAGTAGTATAATTTAGCTGAAATTAATATTTTCTATTGAGGTTGTCAAATGAGTGAAATTAAACTTATTCACCTTTTTGAAGTGAAAGAGCAAGAGATCGTAGATCTTATGAATAATAATATGGTGAAAAAACATATGCCATTGCTCAACAAAGGATTTTCTGCCGAAGATTGCAAAACCTTTCTGAAATCAAAAAAAGAAATTTGGGATGAGCATGGGTATGGTCCCTGGGCCTTTCTTATCGATGATAAATTTGCGGGTTGGGGAGGGCTACAACCTGAGAATGGTGAGGCTGATTTTGCACTGGTTCTTCATCCTAAATATTGGGGCTATGGAAAAAAAATTTTCAACAAAATAAAAAACTGGGCGTTTAACGAAATTGATATTGAAACTATAACCGCTTTATTTCCTCCAGGCCGAACAAATTCAAAAGCTATAAAACATCTTGGTTTTATTGATGATGGAGAATTGACCATTGATGGTGAGTTGTTTCTAAGGTTTAGATTTAACAGGCTAAAAGCATAAAGGCTTTCTCTCTTTTTTTGGGGGAGGGTCCTACACTAGAAATTTTACAGCAAAATCTATTTAACCAAATAATTCAGAAAGGCCTTGTCTAAGTTGTGGTGGCTAATAAGAATACTGCTTGAAGATCGTACGATAGTAAGCAAAGAGGAAACCCCTCTGCTTACTATAAGAGCCTTAAAGGGAGGCAGAGTCACGGTTACGAATTTTCTTCCAATTAGTATTCGCTTTACTGATATTTCCAGATATGTCTTTCATCCACATGCCCTTAATTTTATTATCAAGGTTAACATAGAGCTTTCCTTTAACGATCTCCCATACTAGTGGATCAGCGTGAAATTTTTTATTTACGCTTACTCCAAATGCACACCAACCACCGAAAGCAGGTGCATATCTTTTTGGATTACCGTCAAATTTAGCCTTATTCTCTTTGTTGATGAAAAGATATTGTTGCCCCTTATACTCTGATACATGATTTCCATTTCCCATAACTGGGCGACCGATCGTATGGTAACTTATGGCATCGTATCCCCTAAGGGCCGGAAGTGCATTCTCCTCTACGGCAAAAGCAAAAGTTGAAAGCATTAAAAATGCTAAAATGGTAAATAGTTTAGTTGTTTTCATATTCATCTCCTTTTCGATTGATAAAAAGAGTATCGATGATTTTTAGTACAAGCTGAATGTTTAGGAGTTCTGAAAGTATGACAATCAATTCGGAAATTTATAAAAATTTACGACACTTTCTCTTTATATATGGAAGGGCATCTTTCTCAAACCAACGATTTTTAGCGAGCCAAATATTGTTTCTCGGCGACGGGTGAGGAAGAACAATCTTGTTATCTTTAGACTTGTATTGGTTCTTAATTAAAGTAGTTAAATTTCCATATTTTCCAAATTCACGATCACAAGCGTACTTTCCAATATAAATTTCGAGTTTAATATTAGTAAGATAGTTCCTTACAGGTTCCATCCATTCTTCAGCACACTCTTTTCGGGGAGGTAGATCACCACTTTTGCCTTTGCCAGGATAGCAAAAACCCATAGGAACTAGTGCAACAATTGAGGGGTTATAGAATTGCTTATCTGTTATTCCCAACCACTCCCTAAGTCTTTCTCCGCTCTTGTCATCCCAAGGTTTAGATGAATTGTGGGCTAAAACACCCGGTGCTTGGCCCACAATTAAAATTTTTGAACTCTTCTTGAATTGAATTATAGGATTCGGATCATAAGGAAGAAAGTCCTTACAAATTTGACACTTTTTAATATCCCTAAGAAGAGCATTACTCATTAAAGTACTCCAAATCCGATCATTAAAATTGAGAACCAACCTACAAGATAAACAGGAGTTCTCAAATATGGAACACCTAAAGTATAAACTACTGCATGGATAATTCTTGAAATGAAGAATATTTTTGCCCAACAGATTGCACTTTCTGACCCAGGTGAAACAATTGTCGCAACAAGCACCACGGCAGCAAAAGCTGGTAGTGTTTCAACAAGGTTCAAATGTGCCCTTTTTGATCTTTGTGCCCACATAGGAGGGATAGGTTCTTTTTCTGGGTATCCTTCTGGATAATTACCAATGAAAGTTCCAATTCCCCATAAAAACATTCTATTTGTAATGTAGGGAATCCAGAGCAATACACTCAGTATCGCCGTATAGACTAAGTAGGTTAATTCGATGTTCATAAGCTCTCCTTTGATGTTATTGAATTTACTTAACTAAATACAATTCTACTCTGTTTCTCAGGTATAAATATGGTGAAAAGTTCGTAAAACATGATATTTAGTCCACAAGTAATGACTTTAAAAATTATCGGAGTAATATGGATTTATGGATATATTAAGCGACATACTTAATCACTTAGATATGAAAACCAGCCTCTACTTTAGGACTGACCTTACTGCCCCTTGGGGAGTAAATGTTCCAGCGTATAAGAATGTGGCCAGATTTCATATTGTTTTAAGTGGTAGTTTTTGGTTTTCGACTGAGGGGCAAGAATCATTTAAGGTTTCCCCTGGCGACATTATCTTAGTACCACATGGAAAAGAACATACTCTAAGAGACAATCCAAAGTCTGATGTACACAGTTTAAATGATGTGATTGAAGGTGCTGAGTACAAAGCTGGTGAATTGTTAAAATATGGTGAGGGAACTGGTTCATGCACTCAATTAATTTGCGGACACTTTGAATTTGAGGAAGACAATGTTCATCCTTTTTTAACATCGTTTCCGAGTGTTATTCATATTAAAAAAGATGGTAAGCATAATTTTAGCTGGCTTGGAACGGCCTTAGATTTTATTGATTATGAGAGTATTAATCGAGAGCCAGGTGCCGACTCAATTATAAATAAACTCTCAGAGGTTACTTTCATTCAAGCTCTCAGAAGTTTTATGAGAGAAAATGCTGTTAATACACTATTTTTATCAGCTCTAAATGATAAATACATAAGAAAATCTATAGAAGAAATACATACTAATCCAGGAAAAAAATGGAAACTTGAAGACCTTGCAAAGGCGGCTGGTTTATCAAGGACCGTTTATGCTGAGAGATTTCATAAACTCACAGGAACGACTCCAATGAACTATGTTACTCAGTGGCGAATGGAAAAAGCAAAAAAATACTTGAAAGATGAAACATTAAGTGTAGACCAAATTGCCCAAGAAATTGGTTACGCTGCCAGTGAATCTTTTCAAAAAAGTTTTAAGAAAATATTTGGTGTGACTCCAAGTGCGTATCGTAAACAATACAGGCAACAATAGTATTTATATATATCATTTCTGAGTAAGTTTCTTTGTAAAGCTCTCAAGTGACGACAGTCCCTTTTGCACCTTAATCAATGATGTCTTTTTCATTTGATGATTCAATAGCTTCATTGATCCAGAGCCTAGAGCTACAGAAAAAATTATTGCAAGAAATATGGGGAGTACTCGGTAGACAGTGGAGAATGAACCAAACTCGCGATCTAGAAATGTCTTGAAGCATTCATAAAATCTAAAATTCTTTCGTTAGTAATCTAAGTATCGGTTTTCTTATTCATTATTTTAATTAAAAATTACACCTCACCACCAACATTGAATAATGAATCCCTGAATTACTTATGTGGCTTAGTTTCTATCTACAATCGTAAAGTAGTCTAAGTCTGTAATTCTCAAAGTTTCTATATCCGTAGGCTTTCCTCTGAATGAGCTTAGCCTTACGATTATACCCCTCGGTCTTCGCATTAGTTATTCCAGTCTTGAAGTAATTTAATATTTCAATTCGCCACTTAACTAAAGTTCTACGAAGGGATTGAACTGCTTTTCTTCCTGAGTGAGCCATTTCATCAGTTAGCTTTGTAAGAGCCTTCTTAGCCCGTTTAAAGCCTCTTATATTGTAAATTGAAAGCATTCTCTCTTTATATTTATATATCTCTTTAAGCTCTGGGAAAAGGCCATTAATATGTTTAACAATTGATCTTTGAGAAAAGCTTAAGCGATCATCTCTCGTTAAATATAATCTTCTCATAGGACTAGTTTTAGATTTTAGAAAAACAGGATGCTTCATTGTTTCAATACGAATTTTATTAAGAGCGTGATTAAACAATTTGATAACATGAAATTTATCACTAGTAATTTTAGCGTTTGGAAAATGAGACTTTACAAATTTTTTATAAGTTGAAGACATATCAATAACTACGTTCTTAACATTTTCTCGACCGCTAATCTCAGTCGCTCTTGATGACATTAAGTTATCAAATGAGCGTCCTAGAGTGACTTCACGGACTCTGTTGTTATTAAAGTCTACAAATACAGTCGCAAATTCTTTGTAATGAGTTTTCGTATTTCTAACAAAGCTATGTTCATCAATTCCAATAGTCTTTGGCCATCCATAATTCATTTTTTTTGCTTCTAACGAGAGCTGCTCGTAAAAAGCTTTATATACTAACCATGATGAACATCTAAGTTTTTTGGTGACTCTTTTAAGGTCTGTGAAGTTTGAAGCGCACCACCTGATGTGAGATCTAAATCTTTGAGTGGAGCGAAATCCTTTTCTTATTCCAGGAACAGGCTCCCTGAATACAGCATTACAATTTTGACATCTAAATCTTCTTTTTCTAATTCTCAGGTAAACAATTTTGTCACGAATAGGGACGTCTTTAATGTGAACGTAGACTTGATCATGAATTTTAGTGGTCTTTGTTGCACACTTTGGACAGACTTCAAATTCAGAAACTTTATAGGCATCAAATTGAATAATATGATTTGTGAGGTTTCGTTTGTTAGTAAATTTAAGTTCTGGAAGTGAAAATAGTTTGTTAATCTGTGACTCGAGCATCGAGTATTCTCCTTGTAAAAAACTTTGTTGCAAAAGAATTTTATCAGATTTGAATACTCGTGCTTATCTTGACTGTTTTAGTCTTGATTCAGTGCCATCCACTGTTAACCGAGAAGACCCGTTATGGTCGACTTTAGAAAGATCTTTGATCCAAGTGGCAGACTTCAGTGGATTGATATTGATTGGGGCGACGGAGAAGTAGAAGAGGTAAACGAGGATACAAGTGCCTTTATGAAGCATAAGTATTCAGGGATTGGCGAATTTGAAATAAAAGTGATCGTTTCTAAAGAAGTTGACGGAGAAGATAGCTTGTCAGAGTCAATTCGTACTATCAGCGTGACTAACGATGAAATAGACTCTCTTCCTCCTCTTGTTGATTACAATATTTTAAATGAAGAGTTTGCTCCCTATGTTACCTTTAATATAAATAGATCAATTTCTCCAAACGCAGAGATTGTAAGCTCTGTCTTTGACCACGGAGATGGCTCTTTCTATTCTGGGGGAGATCAAATTCATACTCACTTCTATGAACCAGGAGTCTATGTCACAAAACTTACTGTGACAGATTCAAATGGATTGTCAGTTACTCAGTCTTCTCAAATTGTTGTTACAGACCCTTTAGAAAACTTAGTTGCAAATTTAAGCTGTGAGAAATCTTCTTATTATCTAGATGTAGAATGTGAAATCGTAGGAGTGGATAAGTTGTCAGCACTTTCTGAGATTACTGTCGACTGGGGTGATGGAGTTGTCCAAGAGATACCACTTCTACAGGGAGAATTTACTTGGGATGATTTTGAGCATTCCTACTCTGAAGTAGGAACTTATAAAGTTACTTTGTCTGTAAGTAATAACAGAGGGGAAAGTAAGAGCTCTGAAGCTACAATTGAGCTAGCAGAAAATACTCCTGAAAATCAAGCTCCTTACGCTAGCATTTACTGTAGTGCTACAGGAAATATCAAAGAAATTGAGTGTAACTTTTCTGGCTCAAATGATCCCGATGGTTATATTGAAAATTTCAATATAAAGATAAGTGATGGGAGTGAGTTTAACTTAAGCCATTCAAGTCCACTCTTTCATAACTTAGAATCAAACGGAATATTTGAAATTCTTCTTACAGTTACAGATAACAACGGGGCAAGCTCTAGCGCACAGACGACTATTGAGATAATTAATCAACTTCCTATTGTTGATGCTTTCTGTGAGAGTCATTCAGCTCTGGAGATTACCTGTACTTCATACTCATACGACCCTGACGGATATATTGTTAGTACCGAGTTTGATTGGGGTGAGGGAAGTATTAGTGGAGCAGAGAATTCTTTTACGGCTCAAGTTTCTAGTGGTGGAGCTCGAGATGTCAGAATTTCAGTTATAGACAATGAGGGGGGAGAGTCTTTTGAATATAGAACAATCTTTGTTTCTGAGAATCAGGCGCCAGTTGTGGGGTATGTTTGCGAATCTGTCGGCATTAATAATCTCTCCTGCTCAAGTTCTTCATACGACCCTGAAGGAAGTGAATTAACTTATTTATGGCAAGTTGATGGTCAGAGTTATCATTCTAAGAATATAAATATAATTATTAGCGGAGACACAACCTATCAAGTAACTTTAAAAGTAGTTGATGTGTTTGGAGCGGAGGCCATTAAGGTCGACTCTATTTCAGTTAAAAGTAATTCTACTCCACTTGTAATGTTTAATTGTAGCTTCACCAACGTTAATGAAATGAATTGCTTAAATCTCTCCAGTGATGCAGACAATGACCCTCTCTCGGTTGAGTGGTATCTTAACGGGGAACTCCGAGGCTCTCAAAATAACCTAGACTATATTCTTAAAGATGAAGAGCGAGGAAATATTGAAGTAAAGCTAGTTGTTAGTGACGGCCTAGAAGAGGTAGATTTTCTTCGTAATTATTATGTAAACATACTTCCGATTGTAAAATTCTCTTGTACACAAGAGAACTCTTTTATCGTTAGATGCTCTGCCGAAGAAATTCCTGACGATGGTATTGTTGAAGGATATTCGTGGGTAGTTAACGGAGTAGACTTTTACGATGGAATTTCTATTGAAATTCCTGTTCATAACTTTAATCTGAACAGAATTGACTTAACTATTACTGATGATTCTAACGAAATGGCAACCGCTTCTCAGAGTGTGATGTTCTATAATCTAGATCTCCCTCCAGAGGCAAGCTTTACATATGTTGTAGATATAGGCGGTAAGTCTATGTTTAATGCCGGTGAAAGCTTGATTGGTGGACGTAAGGTTTCGGAGTTTACTTGGTTTGTTAATGGCCTTGAGGTTGAGAATACTTCAGAGTCAGCAATTATTTATACATTTCCTAGTTTAGGGGAATATAAGATTAAGTTAGTCGTTATTGATGACCAGGGACGGGAATCAGAAGTTGTGAAAGATATTATAGTTTATGACATGGAGGTTTCACAGCCAACCTATGAGGAGAACTCTGTAGCTCTTTCTGGTGTTGATAGTGACAGTAATGGAGTTCGTGATGATATTCAAAGAGCAGTTAACTCATATGCTAAAGGAAATAGTTCTATAAAAGAACATTTAGGGGAGTATATAAAATTAAACCTAGACTTGATTTCAAATCTAGATAACTCAGCAGTCATAAATGATAAATATTTCAAGAAAAGGAAAGCTGTAAGATGTATCGCATCCTTAGTTCCAGATGAAGAGGTGAGCACTTTGCTCCAAGAAATTGATGTCATGTCATTTAATACTCGTGATAGAATTGAGAAATGGGCTGCAATGAAGGAGATGATCACAGATGAAACGCTTGATAGAGAAATGGAAGAAGCTGAACAAATTTGCACGTATTAGTATTTGCATAGTTCTAGGGATTACTGCGTATCGATGTGCAGACTTTTTTCCTCATACATATATGTGGCTGACGCATCATCCACAAATGTATAACGCAGAATTAGAGCCAGAGTTTCCGTCGTGGTTTAACGTAAATTTTGGAAGTCTTGAAGGCCCAGATACTAATAAGAATGGAATAAGAGACGATGTCGAAATTTATATGAATAGAGAGTTTGAAGATTTGGGTGAGGGAGAGATCGCAATCCTTCATCAGTATGCAAGGATGATACAAAACCGACTTAAGTACCCCGTGGGACATGAATATAGTAAAAAGCATTGGGAAGAAAGAAAACATCTATATGCTTGCATTTTTATTCTAGCAGATATTAAAGCGACTGCCTCATCTCGTGCGAATTATAAATTTATGAATAAAGATAGGGAGTTTGTATTCAGAAAAGTAATAAACTCTCTTTCTAGAGACTTAAGAGAAGCTAGGTTTATGAGGCAGTTTAGTGGTCACAGTACTATGAGTGATTCAAGTTTTTGGAATTTTGTGCATCTAGAAGAGCAGTGTCATTTTTCCAAGAATTATTCAGATACATTAAGGAAAGATTTTTTTATTAAAAAGAAGAAAGCATTCGGTAAATATGGAAAAAGGTTTTATGACAGTTATGAAAGAAAATATGGGAAAAGTAAGAGGTATCTATATGAAGATTATATTGATTAGTTTAATTTTTATTTCATCTGCAAGTGCTTTTAACCCTGAAGTGCCTAGCTGTTTTAGACATAAAACTCATATTCATTATGTGAATGGTGTTAACACAGCGAAAGGGGATGAAGAGGTAAGTCGAAATAATATTGAAAAGAGTCTAAAAAATAAATATAGAAATCAATTAAATGGTGAGGTTACAGATAGAATTAGGTTAATCCATCCATTGGCAAATTCTGAAGACTATATAGATTATGTTACTTTTGGTTCAACTTATAATCAAACCCATTGGTCTAGGCTCGTTGGGGACCTATTTGAGGCAGCAGATCAGATTGAATACTTGAAAGATGTGGAGCTGAAATATAAGAATGAAGCAGTTTATAGAGCTAGTCGAGGACTAAGTCTAATGCCTTTACTTTATAAAGTTGGAAGCTATACTCCTGGCTCACCAGTTTTTCAGGCTTTAGCAACACTTTATGTAAAGAGTGTAGAAGATTATAGAAAAGACGATGGAAAAAAGTTAGCTGATGATATTAAGGTTCAGTTAGAGAATGGAAACAAAGTTTTGGTTGTATCACATTCACAAGGAAACCTTTTCTCAAATGAAGCTTTTGTAAGATTGTTCGACCCTGCGGAAGCGTATGAGGGAGTAGGAACTTTATCTGAAGATTATAAGAAAAGTATTGGTGCAGTACATATCGCTAGTCCTTATCCAACTTCATTATTTTCTAATAGCGATTCAATTCTCTTAAAAGAGGACCTACTTATAACTCCTTTGTCCGGAGTTAGTGGGAATTACTCTATTACGAGAGGGCCATCAAGTGTGAGCAGTACTTTTTTGCTTGGAGAAGTTGCTAATGTCGAAAGGCAAACTATGTTGACTGCTATGCGTAGTTCTGGACGTTATGTACCTTTACCCACTCTTGGTCACTCTATAGATGATCTTTATTTATCTGAAAATTATTTTGCTACTGGCACTAGGTATAATGGTGAAGAGGTTAGCATGATGGGGATAGTTGTTGATAGTATGAATACTGTTGCTCAAAATTTTGAATCTGATTGTGAAGCGCCAAAAGTTTCTAGTATGGAAGACTTTATCAGAGGAGATAAGGTGAGCCTGGAGGAGCATAATGAGTTTGGAGTAGACATTTTTTTAGACTTTTCTAAACTTGAAGTTGGCTTTCATGTGGATTCAGGGCAAGTTTATAGTCCGTATAAAGAGGGAGATATTAATAAGGTTTCTATTAGTCTAATTGGAGGTTATCAAAGTAAGCTTGAAAGATTAGAAGATGGTAGGATCATTTTAAATGAAAAAAGAGATTCAATTCAATTGCCTCCCGTTGAAATTGAAGAATTTGAAACATATAAGCTCAAGTTCTTAGGGTCTCCTACTCGAATTTCTGATGGGAGTAAATATCTTAGTGTTTATATTTCTATAGAAGATATTTTCGGTGTAGAGCTCAACGGTGAGACTGAAGTTTTACTTTGTAGTGAAGAAGATTGTTGTAGAGAAGGTGAAAACTTCAATCCTGTATCTAGGAAGTGCGATGATTGCCCTAAAGGAAGGGTTTATCCCGATGGTTCTTGTGATTATCTACAACCATCAGGACCTTTGATTACAAATACTGTTGTTGAGGAGAGTCGTGAGCCTCCAACTACTTGTGACGATATTGGAACAGGCAGTTATACTATTGACTATTATAAGACGTGTACTTACACAGTCTCTTGTCCAGACAATCACTCTTCATTGTACGTTATCAATTTTAATGAATTTGGGGTTAAAGATTATCAAAAGTATGGATCTAGCCAAGTTCTTGCCCGAAGCAGGGATTCTTACTCTTGTCAAAATAATGGAGACTCTTGGCTTGTTGTTAATATTGGAGAAGACATAGAATATGCTAAGCAAACTTACGTTTGTGTAAATGAGGGAGTTGATACTGAGAATATTTCTAGTGAAGATGAGGAGAATAGAATAAGTGGAGAGTTAGGATTAAATTGTTTTTAGCGTAGATGTGTATTGATATGTTTTAATGAAAAAGAGGGAGAGGCTTCAGCTATAAGTACTATAACTTGTTTTTGAAAACCTGATCCTTCTCTTTCTAATTTTTAGGTAAACAATTTTATCTCTACTAAGGATATCTTTAATAGCTTGCTAATCTGTGACTCGAGCATCGGGTATTCTCCTTGTAAAAAAAAACTTTGTTGCAAAAGAATTTTATCAGACTTGAATACTCGTACTTTTCTTGATCGTTTTGGTCTTGATAATAAAAGTCCATTAGAGTATGAATTTACAGCGTTAAGCGCTTAAACTAAGTGTCCACTATTTATGGGGAAGTCCAATACAAAGATGTGGATGACTTATGGGAAATATGGAATCACCATTTTCAAATTGGCTAAGTGATGTGGTCGTTTTGGGGTTTAGAATTTTAAGATTGTATACTTACTTTAAGAGAAAATTATGAAAGAAATATCAGCCTACCTATTGCTATTTATTATTTCCTTAGCGTCATTAGCGATAAGTCCAAATGATAAAGCCTTTACTGAGAATTTTAATATTGACCCGAGAGTTTATGCGCTAGTGTTATTCTTTGGGGAGTACGAATCTGAAGGGGGAGAGGGGAGTACGGGGGAGCAACCAGAGTTTAAACTTCCAACGATTAAGTTCTTTGAGAATAAGTCTCTCACTGGAACCCCTGTCGGAATTCTTTCTAAAGATGGGTTAGAGTCTAGAGGAAAGAAGCTTTGTTCTGTTTATAAGATTTCCAATGGAAAGTATGATGTGCTTTATGAGGATGTGCTAACAAAAGAGGCTTATGGATCTAAAGACTATAACTTTCGAGACTATTTTGGTGCTTATAAGCTTGTAGCAAAAGAGGGGGAGATACTTAAGAGATGCTCTTATTTAAAAAATAGTCAGAAAGCTGCTTGGACATATCATTCTATTCTTATTCTTGAGAACTTAGACGAAGAGAAGTCTATTGGGTCTATAATGCTTAACTCTAAGGTCGCATACTTCTCAACTAAGAACTTAAAAGTTCAAGCAATACTGAGGCCGCCGATAAAAGAGCTTGAGCATCACTCAATTTCATTAGTTGAACTTGCAAAAGAAATTGAGAAAGCGCTTGATAAGTATGAGAAAGATTATATCTCTAAAAGAACTAATAAAGTAACAGCACTAACAAAGTACTTAGATGTTTATCAAGAGAGAGAAAATAAATTGATAAATACGAGCGCACTTGACTGGTTAGATAAGTTTGGGGAAGAAGAATTAAAGAAGAGGTTGATTGAAAAATTTGGAGGTTTAAGGTTCTTTAGATACTTTGATCTTAAGAATATGTATATCACTTCAGATGCAAACCACACTAAGATTAATAATAAATTTATTATTAAAGAGACAAGGCTATACTTGAAGTATAAAGACGTTGGAACGTTTTACATTACGATAGATAGAAAGAGTGGACAGATAAAGTATCATATTAATGAGGTGTGGGGAAATAGCAATCATGTTTTTAATGGGTTAGAGAGCCGCTACATTCCAAAATATCTCGATTAGGGTGTAAAAAATTGGTTAAAAAGTTTTTGAGTATTTTTATAGATCGAGAGTTTGATTCACTTTCCACTTCCTTCCAAGTACTTCCGATAACGCTACTTTTTCGGGAACTTGGGGTTATGATAATTCGGTCATTGCTTTTGAAGTTATATGTATTGAAAGAAATAATGAAGTGAATACTTCATCTCCTACAACCATAACTTGTGAGTAACTTTATGAAGAAAATATCAATTTGTTTGTTGCTGTTTATTATCTCCACAGGCTCATTAGCAGTGAGTCCTAATGATAAGGACTTTTCTGAAAAATTTGATATTGATCCGAGAGTCTATGCTTTAGTATTTTTCTCGGATTATTTTGAGACAGATAATGAGAGGCCTGAGCCAAAGTTTAGGCTTCCCACAATAAAATTCTACGATGACAAGTCATTAGAAGGAAGTCCTGTTGGATTACTTTCAAGTAAGGGATTATTTCTAAATGAAAAGAAGATTTGTTCAACTTTTAAAATATCTAATGGTGAATATGATATTTTGTATGAGAAGGAAATTGATCCAGCCCCTCTGCGTGGTACTGGAGCTTTCCCTGATCATCTCTTTAGTCCTCACTATCTTGTAGGGAAAGGTAATTATCTTAAGTATTATTCTAAGTGTTCTTTTATAAAATACTATCAAAAAGCAACTTGGGATTATCGGTCCGTATTAATCCTTGATGACCTTGATGAAAGAAGATCAATTGCAACAATTCAAATTAATTCAAAGCCTGTGTACTTTTCAACAAAGAATCTAAAACTGCAAGCAGTACTTAGACCTCCAGCTAAAGAACTTGAGCATCGATCTATTTCGTTAATTGAGTTTGCTAAAGAAATTGAAAAAGAATTAATCAAGTTTCGAAAGAAGAGTTTATCTGTAATGTTAGGAGTAGACGCAGAAAAAATAAAGAAATTTAATGAAGTCTATATTGAGAAAGAGAGAGGCTTTTTTAATGTTAGCTCTCTCGACTGGATGGATAAATACGGTGAGCAAGAATTAAAGAAGAGGTTAATTAAGAATTTTGGTGAAACTCGATTTCTTCGTCATTTTGATTTTGAAAATATGTATTTGAGTGCTAGATTATCACACTCAAGGAAAGGGAGTTTTATCAAGCTAACATGTTACTATAAAGGTATAGGTCGAAAATCAATCGCTATTGGCAGAGAGGAAGGAAGTAAATTTAAGTACATATTTAATTTTGGAAGCAAGCATAGTTTTGAGGAATGGGAGGAGCGTACGTCTCCAAATAATATAGAGAGTCTTTGACCAAGTGAATATATTATAGATTGATTTCAACTAGTTTTAAGTCTTTCAAGCTTGTAATAACTTGCGAATATTCAACTACCCCCCTGATCCATCACCAAGGACTCTTTCGAGTAATATAAATGTATCAGGGCTTATTGATCCTAGGTAGTCAGTAAGGTTTACTGTACCTCTTGGTTTTTCTAATATCACACGATCTATATCGTATGAGTCTATTATAGTACCTTGTCTTAGTTCAACGTAGTCAACTTTGTTAGCACGATCTCCCGCTACTTGAATCGACTCTACATCTTGATTAACATGAATTAGCTTTCCACTATTAAGTCTTATTGCCATGATATTTGAAAGATTTAATTCAGCAGAACCCTTAGAGTAAGAGTTGCTTCCGAGAGTCAGTATAGACAAAATAAAGAGGCTTTTTAGAGTTTTCATTATTGGAGTTCTCCCTTTTCTGCATATGGCAGAAAGGTACTAGATACAGATGCAGTATAGTGTTTGATATCTCCATTGTACATTGGATTGTTATATATCTGATCCTTACGTTCGTTGAAATGTTTTTGGTTAAGCTTTTTCAAGGCCTTAAGTCCATCTGTATTTATTGACTCTGTTTGAAAGCTCATCCAATTATGAATTGAGCCAGCTTCATCTAGTCTGTAGTACTTCATAGACATTTTTATACGCTTCTTAGTCTCAGCAAATGAAAGTTTGAAGTTATGGTTAGCACCAATGAAACGACCACTCTTATCAGCGATTATAAGGCCTTCGGAGACAAGGAGGTTAAGTCTTTCGACACCAATTGCTCCAAGGTGATGAGATACTTCTTCTACAGTTGTTCCAGAGTTTGTAGAGGCCAAGTTTAAGATAAGAAAGTAATCTTCACTTGTGAAGTAGCTTCTACTTTTTTCCTCTACAAATTGATATTCTTGATTGTGGCTAAAGTTCATATTCATGACTTTGGCAATATCCTGATGAAACTCATTCATATATTTATACAAGAGTTCATCTTCTCCGAGAGCATTGAAGATTCTAATCACTGTTTCAGGTTGTGGGTTTCCCTTGAGGTTATGAATCCTTCTAAGGGTTGTGTATGCAACCGTCGTCTTATCTTCAATATTTTGGAGGTTTAAATTAGGTCTTTTAGATAAATAGCTATCGATACAGTTTTTCACCTGAATACATTTTCTTTGGTTAATGTCTTCGTTTAGATTGATCGTTTCGATGCGTAATCCTTCTAAAAGTGTGTCAAAGTGTGTGGTTATGCCTATTTTTGTTATAATTCGTAGCAACATGAAAGTTGTTTGTAAAATAAAAACAGTAGATTTTTACTTTAAATAACCACCATGGCGAAACCAATAACGAATTTTCAAAGACTTAAGTCAATACGTATTTAAAAATAATCACCATGGCAGTTAAACTGAAGCCTTTTAAGAAATCGTATTGAGAAAATAAACATCTCCTCATAGATTATTTCTCACAGAAACATTAATTTATTACCAGCAAGTAAAGCTGAGAAACGATTAGCGTGTTTAAAGAAAACATCTAAGGGCGAGATAGAACTGTAGGGTGCCATGTGCAGACCTTGAAGTTTAAATCATTTTATCACCGGCCCTAGAGTCTTTTGTAAGCATGATGCTTTTTAATTTTTTAGGAGGAAATTAAAAATGAAAAGTACAACAAAAGACATCAGACATTACTTTAGAGAAATTCTTGGAGCTATTTCTGTTAAGGAAATCATGTCTAATGAAAATTTAATTCAAAAAGCTACGCATGTTGAACGATTGATTATGAATATGGTCTAGGGGAAGGGAGCCATGAAATTATTAAAGCAGGAAGTATTAGCATTTATAAGCTCAATCTCCAAAAGAGAATTAAGGAAGAATCCTGATCTTAGAAGAAAGCTAAAACAACTTAATAATCATCTTAAAGATTCTTACTCAAGTGATAATAAAGAAATTTTGAAATACTTAAATTCAAATCTTTTAATAGGAAAATAAATCACAGGACATTAACAAATTAGGTCTTGGCAAATGGCCAAGAGGGATTCCTATACTTATTTTGGAGAATAAATGAAGTTATTTATATTTTTACTGATAACGATTAATCTAGTTTCCTGTTCAGTTAAGACTGATGGAGATGTTGAGCAGGAGAAAGTAACAGAACTAGAAGGAAGGATTGATACTATAAGTCTGAATTATGATTCAGATGGCGATTTGATGAATGATGAAGATGAAAAGAATATTGGGAGAAACCCTCTTATTGCAGATCTTCCAGGAGTTATGGTTAGATTTTTACAAAACTATAAAATTTCTGTTTCTTACAAAGATCTTACTACTGGTAATGAAGGTTTGTTTGAAATAGACACAAAAGTGGGAGCAAACAACCCAGACTTTAAATATAGAGTTGGAAATGTCTTCTTACGGGAAAATAGCTATAGAGCAGCAGCATCTATTGGGAAATTCTCTGACCATAGTTGGGGAGAATATAAAGAGCATGATTTATCGTGGGTCAAGTATCCAGACATTGATCAAAGATTCTTTCAAGAAAATGTAATGAAGTATAGTAAGTACTTTAATGAAGAAGTTTTTGTCATTACAAATGTCTCAGTAGAGCTTGAAAATTCAATAAAGTTAAATCCGAGTGGTGATTTCAAACAAGTCTCTAACCCAGAGTTAACTTTTAGATTCTATAACTATGAGTCTGAAAGTTACGAAATTATTCACTCTGAGACAGTAGAGAGAAATATTATATCTGGTGTGAATGAAGTCGTGACAATAAAGTTTGAGAATGTGAACCCAAAGCTAATTTCAGAGAATTATTTCAAAAAAGGTGAGTTTATTATCTCAGAGCTTACAAATTATGAAATTCCAAACCTTAAAATTGATTATCGGACATTAGCCGCGAGTATTGCTCATAAGACAGTTCCTGTCGTTTATAATACACCTCTTGAAACAAGGGTTGATTATGTGGCGGTTGGTAAGGGAGTGAAGTTCAGTGAAATATTGAATACTCTTTTTGGTAAAAAGTTTGTTATTGAAAATGAGAAACTTAAAAGTATCAATCAATTTCAAGGTAATCTTCCTAAGTATGAGTATCTTAATGAGTTAAGAACATTAGATAAGAAGGGAAATTGGTTTATTTTTACCAATAGACTGAATAAGCACTATCTTGAACATGATTTTAATAATGAAGATGTAATCTCTCTTTCATATGTTTTAGGGAAGGACCTCTCATCGCAGGTAGATGAAAAGATTTTTAGTTATAGCAATGAAGTAAAGACCACTGATCACTTTCAAACTTACACTCTTGGAAATATATATCCCAATTCAGAAGTTTCTTTTTTTATTGAATCTAAAAGTCTTTTTGGTGAAAAAATTAAACATTGGACTGATGTATTTAGAAATCAAGGATGTGGAAGTCGTCATAACTGTGTGAGCTTTCCTTATAAATGCGATGTCTCATTTAATATCTTTGAAAAATTAGATACTAAGTTAAGTTTTAGTAAAGAACTAGGAGGAGAAATTTCAAGAATTTATCTTATTGTTAATGGATCAGAATATAAGCTAGTAGATTTGATAAACGACAAGAAGGTTTCTCTCTCATGGAGCGATGTGGGCATCTCTATAAGTATGAGAAATATCAATGCTATTCATGAAATATCAAATACAGATGAAAACTTACTGGGGCTAAAAATTAATGCACTAAGAGAGAGTACTTTTAATGGCGTTAAGCTCGTTAGTATGAGTGGAAAAGCTTCTTACGAGTGTCCTGGACTGGTTAGCTTCTTGGCCGGAAGTAATAAATGGCCGTTATCAGTTGAATCTCAAAACTTTGGAGAATGGGGAGGTACTGTTAATTGGAGTACTGTTAGTAGAGGTGAGCGTAAACATCTGGTTCAAATGTTCTCGGTAGGGATTACAAGCGTGATTTCTAACTTTCATAATTAAGGAGAAATAATGAAAACAATAAAAAAGAAAATATTAGATATATCAAAATACTTTACTACCGTGTCATTTATTCTGATGGGGAGCTTGCTGCTCCCATCAGGAAATGTCTATGCCTTTACAAAGCTTAAGAATGGATTTGAGACAATTACAAATAACTATCTTATTCCACTATCAAACGCTGTTGCTGGAGCTGCTCTGATTTTATTCGTCATACTTTCGTACTTTAAACAGGATGTTTACTTACCAAAGGTGGGAACTATATTTGCTCTCGCGATTATTTCATATGTCGGATTAGAGATAATATCAACATTAAGCCAAAGCTTTAGTTAGGAGAAATTATGAAAAACTCTTCTTATCCAGCTCTCTTAAACAAGAGAGCAAGGATTCTTGCGTCCTTAAGTCGTACTGATCTGATGGTTTTGGGCCTTAACTATCTAATTATGTCTAATCTGAAAATTTCAGGATGGAAAATTATGTGCATTAACCTTGGACTGTTAATCATAACTAAACTTATTACTACTCGATTAGAGAAAGGATTCTTTGAAGCTTTATTCACCAAGAGGATTATTAAGTGGAATTATAAAATAGGAGAATTGAAATGAGTAGATACAGCTTTCCTATCGCTTCAATAGATGGAAATGAGATTATATCTACCTCCGGTGATAAATCTTATTTCTATAAGTTGAAAGGACATGATCTTGAACAAAAAGATGGTATCGAGATTTTGAATATATTTAATCATATTGAATCGAATCTAAATAATCTCTCCTCAAAGGAGAGCTATAAGTTCTACCACTTAAAGGGGGAGAATTATTTAAATGCATCTATTCTTAACCCTCAAGTCGGATTAGAGATTTATCCTTGTAATGAGCCTATGGAGGTCTTCTTTGAGGAGGCCGATATCTTCTCAGATATTGGTATATATGATGACTATATTCTTTATAACGGAAAGTACCATCGAATTATTTCTGTTAAATCATTTAATGAGGATGAAATAGATGAGTTTTTTCTCCCTCGTGGTTTTGATTACATTCTAAATATAAGACGCAAAGAAAACGAGAAAGCTCTTAAGATTCTAGATCGAGTTAGAATGTCTCATGGAGCAGGGCAGTTTAAGGCTAAAAGAGATTTTGAAAGTGAGGGGGCGTACGCGCAAGCAGAAGATTTAATTCAAGATATCACACACGGAGAAGAGTCTATTTTTGATATGGAGCTATTTTTCATAGTTGGGGAGGAGTCATTAGAAACACTAAATATCAGAACTTTTGACTTAATTTCATCTTTAAAAATAAAGGGAATAACACCTTTTATCGAAGGTCATAGTATTCGTTCTCATAAGTCAGGTTTGTTTCAAATCTTTAGAGATCTCATCGTGGGTGTAAGACCTAGTTTTAAGTACCGCTCTATTCCAAATAAAACAGGTCATCTTAAATTTTTAATACCATTTAGTGAAAGCCTATTTATGAGTGAGGGAATTGAGCTAAATGATATCTCTGAGAAGGAAATCTACTTTAATCCCTTCTCAAAGGAGTTTAAGAGTCGAAATATGCTAGTTACAGGCTCAACAGGTGGAGGAAAGTCTGTTTTTGTAAATAAGATAGTTCATGCCTTAATCTCAGAGCATCCTGCTGTTATTTTAGATAAGGGTGGATCTTTTAAGAAAATCTGTACTTATCACAATGGACATAATCTAGAATCAGGCATTAATCCTCTTGATTTTAAATGTCCCTATTACTTAAGAGAGTTTGTCTTATCCGCAGTTGATAAAGAGAAATTTCAAAGATTAGAGAAGGGGTTGCTACTTAAAGAAATAAAAGCTTTCTTGATCAATTATCAAGGGAATTCATTCTTTGATCTTCTATCTCATTTAGAGTCATCATTTAAGGGGATTGGTTTATACTTCGAGGATATAAAGGATTTCATTACAGTATCAAATTGTGAAGTTAAACGCCTTCTGTACGTTGATATTGAAAATTATCCTAGTTCACAAATAGCTCCTCTTATCATTTATATTCTAGAGTATTTTAAAAATATTCCTGAACCAGAGAAGGTTCTAGTATTTGATGAATGTTGGAAGTTTCTAAAAGATCATGGTGAGTATATAGATGAATGTTTTAGGACATTTAGAAAGTCGGGAGCATTTCCAATTGCTATTTCTCAAGGCCTTGCTGACTTTTCTTGTCTTGGTAAGGATCTTTATTCATCTATTACTAATAACTCCTATTTTAAGGTCTTTTTTCCTCAAGAATTTATTGAGGATAAAGAGGTAAGTGAATTTGATAATGGAAGAATTTCTTCTTTGCAGTACCGAAAAGGAGAATATTCAGAATGTTATCTTAAGACTCAAGATGGGCTCTATAAGAAAATCTTAAGAATTTTTCTATCCCCACTCGAATTAGAGCTTTTTCATACAGAATCAGGTCAAAGCGATAACTTTTTTAAGTTCTTAAAAGACAAGAGAGATTACTTTTCTTCCAACAAGGAAACTATTGATTCATTTGTGAGGTTACATCATGGGATGGCGTAGTTTCATATTGGCACTATTTCTAAACTTTCAAGTTCACGCATCAACATTTTTTATGCCTGATAGTGATACTGCTGCTTTGATTACCTTAGTCTCAAATACAGCGAGTACAGTCACAAATACTATGAAGATTCTTGAGGTGGCCAAAAAAGCGAGTGAGAAGGTCGATAAGTATAATTTCTTGGCCATGCGGAGATACTTTATAGCAAGAAGAATAGAGCAACATTCTAGAGATATTATCGCAGTAGGGAAGATGGACCCAAGAGGATTAAAAGAAGTTAATCAAGTCATGTTTGGTTTGAAGATGAACTTGAAAGGTCTTAAATCAAATATCGACTTTATGGCGATGGATCTATTTCAAGCAGAAAACTTTTCTAATAAGTATTGGGAGAAGATCGCTAATTCTATGCAAGATGAGAATGAGGCCCATAATCAAGAGCTATTAAGTGCTAGTGAAGGAAGTATGAGTAAGCATGTTCAAAATACTGCAATGAATACAGCGATGACTTCTAAGGTCTTAGCAAAAATAAGAAGAGATAATATCGAGTATCAGAAAGTTGATATTGCATTAAAGAAAGGAAGTACAAAAGAAAAATTACGAAGAGAAGCATTCTATAAGAATTGGATAGGTATATCTCAATCAGAAAGTGACCTTTTAGAGACTGAGGGACAACTTTGAATAGCTCAATCTATGACCTATTGATGATAACAAGTTTTGATTTAGATAAGCTTATAGAGGATTACAGAATTTTCTTTCTAGCTCTTCTTCCTGGAATGTTTATTCTAGCCTGTTTGGTGGAGTATTTTGACCGAATGAATGTGTTTGATCTGGTAAAGAGGGCCTTAGTTTCAGTATTGATTCTAACGAGTGTGACAGGATTCTATAAATCATCTATCCGTTATTCAATAGATGCAGCTAATGAAAGATTTCAGGAGCAAAAACAAGTAAATATACTATTAATGGATATGTTTGAGGCAGGAAATTACTTAGGAACTGTTGGAAAGCAAGATAATGGAAAATTCTTTAAGAACTCATCTATGATTGATGGTGGATTAAAGTTTCTTAAGTACCACTTCTTTAGCTCATTTATAAATGACGGCTTTACTGTAAGTGTGTATTTCATCAGTCAGCTTTGTTTCATTCTTTTAAAAGTCGTCTATTCACTAGTTTATTATCTTGGATATGGATTAATTGGAATCCCTTGTATCGTTTATCTGTTTCTCAGTATGGGAAATGTTCTACGAGGAGGAGTTTTGAGCTTTTTATGGTGTTTGATTGTTCCTCATGTCCTTGTATTTATTTTATCTATGATTGGCAGTGAAATTAATACTGGATATCAAGCTGGGCAAGTCATAGGTGGAAGTGCGAGCGGAACGGCACTTTTATTTATAATGACACTCTTTATTGCATTCACTCCATTCATTACAATGATGCTGATTAACGGGTCTGGAATAGCCCAAGCTGGGGGAGTTATAGCTCTTCTTGGTGGGAATTTTATTAAAAGTTTACCCTCAAAGGCGTTAAATACTGGAGCAACTTTAGCAACAGGTGGCGTTCTTGGTCCAAAAATGGCCCTTGCTAAAGGAGCTATTAAGTTCGGGGCAGGTGCGACGGGTAAAGGTTTTAGCAACTTTAAAAGTTCTATGTCTTCACTTAAAGGAAGTAAGAGTACAGGCAACTCTAAAAATTCATCTAGTTCTTTTAGTACTAGTCGTGGTGACGTTAAAAAATACTCTCAATCAACAAGCTCTAAGGAAGATTCCTCAAAGACTGGAAGTAAGGGACAATCACAAGCAAATTCAACTAATAAGTCAATACAGAGAGAAAACAAACAAGAGGTTAATAATGCTAAAAAGAAATCAAGTCCACAAGGGGCCAGAGAAGTTAATCAGCATAGAACACGCAATTCAAGGAATCAAAAGACCAGTAATGCTTATCGCAGTACTAGGGATAATAGCAAACATACTAATTCTAAGCGTACAAGTTCTCGTCCTGAACAAAAAAGAGGAAAGCGTTAAGTATAGTAGTTTTGAGGCATGTTATTACGGTATGCAAAGTATCGTGAATAATAGTCCTGTTAAAGATCTCATGAATAATAAATTGGTTAAGGATCTTGAAAAAGTGAGTTTCAACGTTGAAAGAATACATCTCGTTAAAATGATTGACAGCTTTTCTTGTGACGTTTTTACAACAGATTCTAAAGGAGTTCGCAGGTATCAGATTGCTCTTGAGAAAAATACTAGATTTGCTCATCTATATCGCCTTATCGATATAAAGGAGAGGAAGGTCAGTTCGAGGTATCAACTATGATCTATTATATTTTTAAAGAACAAATATTTACCATCTTCCTATCAATGGCACATCTCACAGCGATGACTTTTCCGACAAAAGTGTTTGATTATGTTGGAGGCCAAGAAGGAGATTTTAAAATCTATGAACTTAATAAAAGAAAGAGTTTAGTCATAGAAGCAAAAAGAAAGGATATTAATAGAAACTTTATCGTTTTTGAAAAAGATGGAAAGTACCACTTCAATATTAAGTATGATGAGGCGCTATCAAATAAAGATATTGTCCTAATGGACGCTAAGAGTTGTGGGCTATATTCAATAATTAAAGAAACAAAAAAATATCAATTATTTGAGTGTCCTAAATCACTACTAATCGTAAACAAAGCTAGAAAGAAGCTAAAAGTTAATGACTTCTACATATCTAAGAAGAAGTTTATTTCAAAAGGTCCTCCTGTATGGGTGGATGAGAAGTTAGTTTATTACAAAGGTAGAGCATTATGAGGTGGATATTATTGATATTGCCAATTAATTGTTTGGCCGGCTTTAGTGCTTTAAATAGTAGCTATGAGTATCAAATTCAAGATGAGGTTAAATCTACTCACTCATCAACAAGAAAGTCTAAAAAGAAGGGAGGAGATTTAAGTAAAATATTAAAAAGTATTGAAGCAAGTGATAGGAGCATTACTGACATCTTAGTAAATAGTGAAAAGAAGGTTCTAGTAAGAAAGCAAGAAGATCACTTGTCATCATTAACTAGATTAAGAGGAGTCTTACTTAATTCAGTCTTAGCAACTAACAGACGAGGAACTACTTTAATTATTAGACTTGAAGACAATGAGTACTTTGATGAAGCCGAGGTTCGGTGTAAAGGTCTTAGTTTTGGAAAAAGAGTCATTGGTAAGTGTGATTTAATCGTGAGTGGCGAAGATGAATTTCAGGTTGTTGCAGAGCTATGGGATCTAGATGGAGCAGAAGGTATCATCGCAGATCAATTCTATGATGGTTCTGAGAAAGAGTTTTTAACCAGCAGTTTTGCTTCTTTCTTTGAAGGAGTTTTAGGAGCCACAAAAGACAGGCTTATAACTCCATATGGTGAAGTGAATCAGATAAATGGTAAGAATCAAGTTTTATCGGGACTTATGGGAATTGGCGGTAATGTTAATTCAAAAGTTAAGAACTCAAGTGAGAAGAACTTGCAAATTGCTCTGATAAATTCAGGGAAAGAAGTGTTTATCTTTTTTCAAAAGAAGGTGAAGTTATGAAAAGATCATTGTTAATAATAGTCGGGGCATGTTTTCTTTTATCGTCGTGTTCATCAATGAAGAAAACGATTCTTTATAGCTCTTTAAGCGGCGGGCTAGCTGGTGCAGCTTCAGGTTATGCGTTAAGTCCAGATAAAGAAAGTCGAGGTGCAAATGCAGCAATTTTTGGAGTTTTAGGAGCAGGGCTTACTGCTTTAATTGGTTACGCTCTATTTGAGGACGATCCACGTAATCAAAAATTAAACCATATGCTTGAAGACAAGAGTTCATTGAATCCAAATTCACTAGGTTTGGATCTTGGTGATCTTAAGATAGAAGCCAATCTTTCAAATGAAGGAGTCTATAAAACACCAACAATAGATCTACCAAAAGAGCTTAAGGGAAAAATTAAAAAACAATACGTCATTAAGTATGAATCTAAGGAGAGATATCTACATAAGGGAAGTAAGACGTACTATATTCCTTCATTCAAAATCTTTGAACATGCATACGATGAAATCTTAGGAGATAAAGAAAGTGATTAAGGGAAAAGAGAAGAGTGTCGGACTTGGAGACTTTATGCTTCCAGTTGTAGATCTTTTGTCCATTGTAATTACAAAAGGAATAGAGCTTTTAAGCAAAGGAGTAATATTGGTATTTGAAAAGTATATTTTAAAAAATAGAGTTCCTGATATTGAGAAGATTGAGAGAGATGATTTACTAAAAAGTAAGACAACAAGCGATTTTGATTCTATTGGTTATTCTATTACATCGAAGAGAGAGATTAAAAGTCTTGATATTAATAAATCTAAGCACTCTGTTGTTGTTGGTGCAAGTGGTTCTGGAAAGTCAGTTCTTCTTGATGCTCTTATGAATGATGATATGAGACAAGGAAAACCTGTTATTTATCTTGATCCTAAAGGAGATAATGAGTCATTAGAAAGATTTATTGACCTTTGTAGAATGAATAAGAGGGAGTATTTAATATTCTCTGAGTATTACGATAAAGATAATAAGCTAAGTCTTAACCCAGTGTTGGATGGAAGCATTAATCATATCGCAGATCGTATTTTTAGAAGCTTTACATGGAGTGAGGAGTTCTATGCAAACAAATCTCAGCAAGCTCTAAAGATCTCAGTCAAATTTCTAAAGGACAAGAAATCCCCAGTAACGCTTAAAAGTATTTATGAAATGATCTTAGAATTATCTGAGAAGAAGGTGAATGGAAAGTTAATTCTTAATAGAGCTGAGATAGAGGGGTTAATAACTAAGCTCGATAATATTGTCAATTCAGACTTTGGGGAGATCTTAGGAGGAGATAGCGCCTATAGTTTTAATCAATTAAGAGAAGAGGGGAAATGTGTCTACATCGGTCTTTCTGTTCTTGGCTACGCTGAAACTGCTAGGGCCATAGGAAAGATTATCTTAGGGGATATTAACTATAGTGTTTATAACACATATAGAAATATATCCCATGCCTCTAAGAATATCTTGAAGCCTCTAGGTCTCTATATAGATGAGCTTTCAGCAGTTATTACAGATGAGTTCGTTGAAATTCTTAATAAGTGTAGGGGGGCCAAGATAGAAATAACTTCAGCATTTCAGACATCTAGCGATATTAATAAAGTTAACCCAGACCTTTGCCAACAGGTTTTTGAAAACTCTTTAAACTGGTATGTAATGAAGCAAAGAATGCAGGAAGCAGCGGAAGATATTTCCAATTCAATTGGAACTATGGAGTCAACTAAGAAGACTGTAAGAATTGAAGACGGTCAAGAGTTAGACCTTGGATCACAAAGAAAAGTCGAAGAATTGATTGTTCATCCAAATATCATCAAGAATCTAAATGTAGGACAGTGTATTCTCTTGCGTCAGCAACCAACAAGAATTGATCTTATAAATGTTAAGTATATTGATCAGGACACAATTAATAAGAATATTAAGTTCTATGAATATAATAACTGGATTAACGAAAGAATCTTTCAAGAGAAAATTAATGAACCAGTAAGTGACGAAGAAAAGGGGCCTTTGAATGACTAGTTTTCACCTTGTAGATGGTTATATTGATATTCTTAGTGAAGTTGGTAGATGGAAGATCATTCCCATGAGAGGGCTTTATGAACTCAATAGCTTTGGGATTCAATATGCAACATTTTGTAGAAAAATAAAGAAACTTGAATCAGAAGGACTTGTTAGAAGTATTTTAGGAAATAATAAAAGAAAATTTATAACACTTACTAATAAAGGAACTGAGATTTGTCCTTATGGAGTGAGCTTTGACGATCTAGAAGACAGCTTGAATCATGATCTGATTGCTACAAATATTGTTACTAAGTTGATCGAGTATAAGAATTTTAAAACTGGTCAAGTACAATGTTTCGGACGCGGGTTAGATGTTGAGCCCGATGGATTAATTTTTGGTCAAAAGAATGGAAGAGAATATTCATTGGCCATAGAAGTTGAGCTACATCAGAAAAGCAAGTCGAGAGTTTCGGATAAGCTTATCAAGTATGCGAATAGTGTCTATTATTCTTACGTTATTTATATCCTTAATAAGGAATCAACCTATAGAGCTTATAAAATGATTCTAGAAAGTATGAATGATGAAGTAAGAAGAAAGGTCATTTTACTCTTTGATATTAATCTAACACCAACAAGATTTAACTTCAAAGATGCTCAGTGTCTGTTTCAAGGTAAGAACGTGAGCTTTGAGGATATCTTCGGTGAGTAGGGTTATAAGAAGTAAGGTGAATTGTTACTTGAAGTTACACCCACCTTCGCCCCATATACATTTTTCTAAGCTAATCAAATAGTTATCTGACGCGATTTTTGACCACCCCCTCTCCACGAGTTACGAGGATGTGGTCAATAATAGCTAATAACAATTGATTGTTAGAAATAATAATGGGGCGAAGGTGGGAATTAAATTAAAAGTGGGAGAATAATAAAAATGGTGGAAGAGAAAAAAGAGATAGAAGAGAGTCAGAAGAAGAAAAGAGGTAGAAGGCCTAAAAATGTGAAGATTGAGTATGTTTTAAATAAAGAGCAGACGAAGTTTTTTGTTGATTTAAGTAAGAATAAGAATGAACTGAAACTTGTCCAAGATATATTAATAAAGGTTAATGATAAGCATCATGGCGGTGAGGTTCTATTTAAAGATATTGCGTTATTTTCGATTGAAAAGCTTACGATTAAAGATATTGATAAGCTTCAAGAAAACTCGTTGTCTGAAATGGAAAAGGTTCAAAGAAGTCTTGACGAATACAATACTAAGAATAATTTAAAGTTAAGTCTTGGTGAGTATCTTTTAAAGAAGCTCAATTTAAATTAAAGAGAGGTCAGATTTATGAATACAAATATAATGCAATTGTTTGTTGGCCGATTAGGGAAAGAGCCTGATCTAAGATATACAAAAAATAAAAAGGCAGTCTGTCATTTGTCGATAGCAACTACTAATGATGAGAAAAAGATCATTTGGAATAAAGTCGTTGTTTGGGGAAAGCAGGCTGAACTTTGTAGTTTATATCTTAAAAAAGGCAAAGAAGTTTTCGTTCAGGGTTATAAAGAAATTAGAGAATTTACGACTAATGATGGAGAGGTCAAAGAATATGAGGAGATTACAGCGAGCCTAATTGGTTTTCCTAATTTATAAGGAGGTCTATTTGAATAGTGTCAAAGATATTAATAAGTCTTGGTTATCTACAGATGAAGCAGCGAAGTACCTTGGTAAGACTCGAAATGCCATCTGGCAATTAGTGAGTAAAGGACTTCTTATAAAGAGAAAATGGGGAAGAAGGCTATATTTTAAAAAATTAGAATTGGATCAATTGATTGAAAATTCTTTGATTTAAGGGAGTGGTAATGGCAATAACTAAAGTGATGGATAAGACTGAAATTAATTATTCTGTTTATGTAAATATAAGAAGTAATGTTATGCCACATATCCGCTTCCAAAAAAGAATCAACGGTCTACTAACAAAGGCAGAAGCAAAAAGAAAAGAGAGGAAACTTATTCAGCAGTTATCTCAAAGGGTGGCACATGCTGAAGGGCATGGATTAACCTGGAGGATGATTGTTAGTAAGTGGGCGGCTACGGTCGCCTCCTCTTCTTATCTTGAAAAATCTTATAATCCATCAACAATTAAGGACTATGTCTCAATGTTACATCGTTGGACTAAAGTTTGGCTTGATAAGCCTGCATCAGAAATCACTAGAGGCGATGGACGTGAAGTTTTAAATCTCATTATTGATAAAGGCCGAAGTAAGGCATTTCAAAAGAGGGTTAAGAATACAATTAATATGATTTTTAACTGGGCCATAGAAGAAAAAGTAATAAGAGGAATTCATAATAGTCCTGTCTATGGTTTAAAGATCACGATTAAGCAGGATAAAAGGCCGGAGATATTGAAAACTGATGAGATTAGGAAGCTTCTTTATGAAGCTAAAGAGCGGAAGCATGGTTGGTACTTTATTTGGGCCATGGCGCTTATGACTGGTATGAGAAATGGAGAGCTTTATTCTCTTCGCTGGGAAGATGTCGATTTTGATGGAGGAATAATTAAAGTTGAGCGTTCTTATAATTTCAAAACAGGAGAATTTAAAGATACAAAAGCAGGGAACTGGAGAAGTGTTCCGATATCCTCTGAATTGAAGTCGCTATTTTTAGAGATCAAAAATACCTCTAAGTCCGAATTTGTTCTTTCAAGAATTCATATTTGGAAAAATGGAGAACAGGCGAAAATTCTAAAGTTCTTTTGCCGTTCAATCGGATTACCTGAAATTCGTTTTCATACTTTAAGAGCTTGTTTTGCTACTCAATTAATAGGTTCAGGCGTGGAGCCAGTAAAAGTTATGAAGATCTGTGGTTGGAAAGATCTCAAAACTTTATCTGTGTATCTCAGATTGGCCGGAATTGAGGAGAAAGGGGTTACTGAGGGACTTAACTTTCTTCCAACGGAAAAGGGTAATGTTTGTTCTATAAATTCAAAAAGAAGCTAAGGCGCTGGAATTAAAGGGAGATCTTCTTTTTTTTGGGTAAAATCGCTTGCTCAGCAAGTTCGTCAGTGGAATTTCTCTGAAATTCCACTGACCGATTTTATCGTATATTAGTGTCTAGTCAAGATAAAGAGAGCGTATATGGTTTATCATAAGTTTCATATGTCGCCCTGGAGTCGACATTTAGCACTTGATTTAAACCTTGTTTCGGTTTATCATATGTTTAAAAAGTCGCCTCGGAGTCGACATATTATGCTTAAAATAAACCAAGTATTATCAAATTGGAATAGTGGAGATGTTCATGGCCTTGAATGGCTCGCTGGATATGGCGTAGATCGTAAGCTTGCTTATAAGTATTGTAAGAGCGGTTACTTGGACAAAATAGTTCCTGGAGTTTTCATAAAGGCTAATGAACAGCCAAATCCTTATGCTGTAATAAGATATTTACAACAAGAACTGAATTTAATGTTACATGTGTCTGGTAGAACAGCTCTTGAATTACAGGGCCATGCTCATTACCTCTCAATGGGTAAAAAAAATAAGATATATCTAACAAGCTACGAAAGCAGGGTGTTTCCCAAATGGCTAAAAGAGTACTGGGGACATTTTGAAGTATCATTTCGAAAATCTAGTTTTCTAGAGTCTGAAAAGTATTTAACCGAGCATGAAGCGTCCGGCGGTTACAAAGTGAATGTTTCAACGAGGGAGCTAGCAATAATGGAGCTTATCGAGAGTTTCGATCTTTCGAATTCTCTTGAGACCGTTGAGAACTATGCTGAATCTTTGAATACTCTTCGCTCGTATGTTCTTCAGGAAATATTAGAAGAGTGTCAATCAGTTAAAGTTAAAAGAGTATTTCTCTACATATCCGAAAAAATGAATCTTCCATATTTTAAGAAATTAGATTTAGAAAAGATAGATCTAGGAAGTGGTAAAAGGGTTGTTGTTGAAGGAGGATCTCTCGATAAAAAATACAACATAACCGTTGATCGAATAATAGAGGAGAATCCATTTTGAGTACTGACTATAATAAAACAGTAGATCTTCTATTGGAGATACTTCCATTTGCATTAAAAGATGAGAGATTCGCTTTAAAGGGTGGAACTGCCATAAATTTGTTTCATAGAGATTTTGCAAGATTATCTGTGGATATAGATCTCTGCTATCTTCCTTTAGAATCAAGGGATGATACCTTTAAAAATATTCATTCAATATTGGAGATTATTCAAAAAGACTTGAAAGAAAAACTAGGTTTAACAGTATTTCCCAATAAACCTTTAAAGGATAAGAATGAGTCAAAGTTATTTGCAAGAAAGGATAACCTGGAAGTAAAGATAGAACCAAATTATATAATTCGAGGGTCAATTTTTCAGGCAGAAATTATTCCACTCGCAAGTAAAGCGCAATCAAAATTTAAAAAGAGTGTTGATGCGAAATGTTTAAATCTAGCAGATACTTATGGTGGTAAAATTTGTGCAGCTCTAGATCGTCAACATCCAAGAGACTTATTTGATGTTAAAAATTTACTTGATAATGAAGGAATTACAGAAGAGGTAAAAAACTCATTTCTATTTTATCTATTATCTCATGGTCGGCCATTAGATGAATTGTTGAATCCAAAGTTTAAAGAAATAAAAAAGGAGTACGAGGACCATTTTGTAGGGATGGCCGAACAAGAACCATCGGTAGAAGAATTAACAAATGCCAGAGAAAAATTAGTTAATGCAGTAGCCGAAAGTCTGTCAACATCGGACAAGGAGTTTCTTGTAACATTTGCTAAAAGAAGCCCTGATTGGAGTAAATTTAATATACCTGGAATTGAACATTATCCATCAATAAAAAGAAAGCTGTATAATCAGGATCAAATGACTGATGAAAAAGTAAAAGAATACGTTAAAAAATTAAGTAAGGTTTTAGGGTTATAACAGTGAGTCAAGAAAACTTAACTATAGGTATTTTATACATTTGACGATAAGAAATTAGGTTAAACATGAGTAAAACAACGAAAACAATTAATAGAGATCCAAGTGATAAAACAGCAGGGTTTCGTTTGCAAAAATTAAGAGCCATTAAGGTTATGCTGAATCATTTTTTGGAGAATCCTGAAGCGTTGTTTTGGTGCTCGATTGAAAAAAAGCGGATGTCAGTTTAGAAAACAATAATAATGATGGCGAACTCGAAAGACATCTAGAAGAGGATAAAAATTACGGTGAGGACAACAAGTTAACCTTTAATAGTAGTGCAATATTAAACACTTTGGTGATAAATATTGACTCACTTCACCAGTTTGACTTTAATCCAAATACTCTGTTTACGTTCTATACTTCCACTTCATATACAAAGGAGGGGGAGACGAAATTTACAAAAGAGAATGAACTTTCGTTCCCAGAAGAATCAGTCTTTTCTAAGTTAAATACTACTGTTGATGGAAAAGAAGTTGAAAGTTATGGAGGTGCATTTGATGATGATGCACTAATTGAGCTTTTGTCAAAAGTATTATTAAACGAATACAAGTCACAATACTCCAAAAAGAAATACAATGGAAATTTGGGATCTATAAAACAATGGGATCTTGAAAACTGGAAAGATTTTTTTAGGCGGATAAAGTTTTTCTTTGGTGAACCGAACCATGAGGAGATTTATAAAGATGTAGAAACTTTAGTTAAATCATTGCCTCAATATAGTGATGATTTAATTGGTAAAGAAGGATTAATTATTTCAGCATTGCTTGAAGAAGTTGAAAAGACTCAATATTTAGAGGGATCATCAAAAGGATATGTTACTAATAAAAGTATCGAATTGGTTTATGAACAATTAAAAAATGGAAGTAGGCGTCTTGTAGATCCATCTTGGATGTCATGGGAAAAAGTCGAAAAACCAAAAGATTTAAGAAATATTGAAGAGAAAATTAGAGATGTTTTAAATGATCCCGATCAAAACTTCATGGATCGAATAAATAGAAGAGCTGCAAATGGCTTAACTAAAACACAAGAGCATAATGAGGATAAAACTCTAAAAGCTGTTTTATATATAATTTATGACTGCTGTGAAGAAGAGCTAAATGAATTAGTTAAAAATAAAGAGTCAATGACAGAACAGGAAATTACGGATAGTATTAGGGTACTTGTTGAAAAATCCTATGAAGATATCAAAGAAAAGGCTTCTGATTACTCCTATATAGTAACAAATAAGAAGTCTATTCAAGAATTAGTACTATATCTTGTAGATAGCTGCTATTTAGCATTTGATTGAATGAGTTAAGATGGAAGAAATTAGTTCAAAGATAAGAAATAAAAAGAGGCTTATGTTTATAAGCGGTGAAGACTTTTATCTTATGGCTTATTCAATTGTAATCATTTTGGATGAGCTCGGATGCTTTGAGGGAAAGAAGACATTTAAAGATCATCGTAAGTTTGCATTTCTAATTTCAGTGATGGGTGACTCTAGATTTAAATCAATTTGGGTTAAACTTGGAATTAGAAATAGTTCTGAAAAATCAATATTGTCAATTGATGAGAGAAAAATAATGCTGGATGCGTATTATTGGGCAATCGGTAAAGATCCAACAATCGAAAGATTGCTTATAAATATGGAGAAAAACGGCATATTGGCCTTGACTTCAGATTCAAGCAAAAAAGTATTCGATGTTTCTCTTAGAGAGCATGAAGGTGTAAAAAAAATATTGGATTGTGACTTATATGATTATGATAGAGATGTTTTTAGAGCTTTAGCTTCAGTGGTTAAAAGGATGAATGTTCTTACTTTAGAGAGCTTTGTAGAGAAAACATTTCACAAGTTTGAGATTGGAAAATGTCTAGTTTAGTTATAAAAAGATTAAGGTACAGTGGAGATACGTACTCTTACGAATCTCCGGAAATGGGCAAAGGACTAAATGTTCTAGAGGCTCAGAATGGTCATGGGAAAACTACTTTTTCTTCTCTAATTTATTTTGGTTTAGGTGGGAACCCAAGCTTTTTTAAGTCTTCAGTTGACGAGAAGCATATTCAAGTTATCTCAGACACGAACAATTTTGTAGAGTTAGAAGTTGATATAGATGAGAAGAAGTATACTTTCAAACGATTGATTGAGAAAAATGATGTAATCGTCACTGATGTTGAAAAAAAGGAAGCACAAGTATTTCCTATTTTTAGAAATGATTCCAGTACTCAAACATTTCCTTTATGGATTGCGAGTAAGTTGAGCTTGTCGGTTGCAGAGATGAACCTCGGAATTCATACTTGGAGCGTTAATTTTTTAGATTACTTAAGATTGCTTTATCAGGACCAGATAGGATCTTCAAATTCTGTATATAAAGAAGCTGAAACTACCAATTTTATTTCAGACTCAATTTTAATGAGGAAAGCAATTTTTGAATTGATAATGGGAAAATCATTTCCCTCCTTGTATAAGATTAGAGGAGAGGTAAAAAAAGAAGAGCGTGAGCTAACCGAGTTGAAAGGTGGATTGACTGCTTTTGACAAAACATTAAAAACATTTACCGTTAAAGATAATCTCCCTAATGTAGAATCTTTAGAAAAACAGTTAAGTGAAAAAAATGAGCAATTAAGCAAACTTGAAAAGAAGAGAAAAATACTCCAAATAATACCTATCGCCAAAGTAGAAGAAGATACTAAAATAAAGGCGATTAAGAATAAGATCAACTTACTATTAAATGAGGGTTTTAAGATTGGTGATTCTATCCAAGATTTTGAGAAGGAGTTAATAGGGTTAAGTCGTACACATCGTAATCTTTCTCTTGAAATTTCACAGATTAATAAAATTCTTGTTTCACATCAGCACCTTTCCTTGTTTTCGCCAGATACTTGCCCCATTTGTTTAGAGCGTGTGCAAAGAGAAAGAAACAAGTGTTTATGTGGAACTCCGGTTATGGAAGAAGAATATGAAAAATTCTTCTATAATACGACCGAATATATTGAAATAATTAAGTCGAAGGAAAAGAATAAAGATACTTTAGAAAAGGCTTTGACGACTTGTGAGAAAGATATTTTAAACGAGAAGTTAAAGCTTCAGGTTAATACAGAAGCTATTGAAAAAGAGAAAAACAAATTAGAGCAAGAGTTAGCAAACGTCGAATTGAAAATTGATACCACAAGGCTATCAGAGGTTGATGATAAAATCTTGAGTTTAAGGTCTGAAACATCAAACTTAGAGAATCAAATAAGAATAGAGCGAGAAAGAGATCGGATTACCAAGGCCATTAGTCGTCTTGAGATTTCACTAAAATCAAAGAAAGCAACATTAAAAGGGCTTGAAGCGAGTGCTGAGAAAGAACTTCTTACGGTAAGGATGTCCTTCAATCAAATTTATACGGATTTAATGAAAAGGTCGCTTGCAGATGTAAAGGTAGCTACCTTGAATGATAACTACGAGCCCGTGATTAATTATGGGGAATACAGGGAGGCAAGTTCAAAAGTATCAAAAAGACTATTATATTATTTATCCTTATATAAGCTTTCCTTAGATGATACAGAAATACCATTACCAAGGTTTCTGTTAATTGACACACCGAAGACTCATGGGATTGATTCTGAAAACTATTCTGTTGTACTTGAGAAAGTTGTAGAGGTTGCAGCAAGTAAAGGTTTTGGCCAAATTATTTTGACCACTGGAACTGAAGATTGTCCTGAATTTTTAAAGGATTTCGCTTTTGAAACAATGGAAGGTGGAAATAAGTTGTTGAAAGAAAATAAGTAAAGGTTCTAATTGAGCTAGTGTTTTCTATCAAAAAGTTGAAAGGAAATATTATGAAAACTTTTGAAGCAGATAGATTAGAATCATTGTTTCGCTTTTTTGATTATACAGGGGGAATAGAAACTCTTAAAAATAAAAGACTTCGCTTTAAAACGGCTGATCAGTTTAATGACCCTTATGAATTACTTCCTTCATCTTTTATTCCAGATATAAATTTTCAAGAGTTAAGCAACGAAGAAATCTTAGATGAGATGAAAAATGTTGATATCTATCCATTAAATTCTTTGCCTCCTGGTACTTTGGGCAAGCTTCCTTTGGAAGCGATTGAGAATGGTTTAAGACCCTTGTTGGAAAAGAATATTAAAAGCTATTCCGAAGGAGTTCGACAAGTTTTCGAAAATTACAGGAAAACCTCATTTATTAATTGTCTAACTCATAGAGTTGATATCCTGAGAATGTGGTCCGACTATGCTGACAAGGGGAAAGGCATTGCTATCGAATTTGAAGTTTCTGTAGAGCGAGATAATTTTTTTAGATGCGCAAAAGAGGTTAAATACCATAACAGTCCACCTAAATTGTACACTTCTCTGTCAGAGCTATTCGTTAAAGGTTATGAAGCATCAAAACCCGAGAATTGGAAATCTTTATTTGAATATTTCTCTTACTCTAAGAGTGATGATTGGAAGAACGAAGAGGAATGGAGAGTTATAATGCCAGATATGTCTACTGACACGTATTGTGACTATACTTTTTCGCCAGAAGATATTTTAACTGTTTATTTGGGATACAATTTATTGAATAAAGAAGAAATTATAAATGAAGTTAGAAATTTGAATAAAAACATTAAAATTATTCAAGTTGAAGTAAACAATCATGAGCATGGCTTAATTATGAAAAATATTTAAGAGAGGATTCTTTTTGGATTTAGTTAAAGATTATATCGATATTATTGAAGGGCAAATTATTTCCCAAGAGATAAGTTTTAATCAATCTATAAAGAGTAACCCATCATTGTTTTTGGCTAGATATTTTGAGTATATGGATAGACAAATTATAAAAATGAAGAGAAATGTTATTCTTTCCCAGAAGTTGTTACATTCAAATGAGTACTTAGTAGAATCGAACTCACATCAAAGTAATAAGACTGCAATAGATAATTTGAAAACGTTGATTCAGAACGGTGCTGATATTAAACCTTTTCAATCTAAAACGATTGGTCGGTTTCAATATCGTAAGTTAGGCTTCTGCCACGTATAAATTCTTATAGCCTTTCTACGATTAGTATTCATGGAGGTTATCATGAATATTGAAGTCGTTGAACTAATCGCAAAAGCAAATAAGATTCTCGCAGTTACTGG